>NZ_SJXI01000053.1:0-56947 GCF_004337455.1 Parafrankia sp. BMG5.11
TGGTGCCGGTACCGCGGTTGGTGGGCCGACTGTGGGTGGTACGACCGTGGCCGATGGCGGCGGTACGGCGGTTGGCGGGCCGACTGTGGGTGGTACGACCGTCGCCGGCTGAAAATCGCGTGGATGATTGAGACCGCGCTGACCAACGGCCCTCCCTTCGCCTCTGCCGGCGTCAAGCAGGCAGCGGGCGGGGGGAGGGCCCGTCGGCGTGAGGCGGGCTCGGCATCAGCCGTCGGGTGCCCCTGATAGACGCCGCGCGCCGACGATTCTCGCGGCCAACGTCGATCTTCTGGGGACTGGTGAAGAAGTCGAACTGAAAACCGATCCTTGTCAGGGTTGCCGCGCAGCTAAACATGCGACCGTACGTCAAGGGAAACCCGGGGGGTCGGCGTGCGGAACTATAGATACCTGGCTGCGAATGAGCAGACAATTGTTCAGATTCGACTGCACTGGGTGGTAATTGCCCGGTTGGTTCTCGGCACGGCGGCCATCCTCGTCGGTGTCCTGGCCCTCTCCATCTACTCGAGGGCCCATGGCGCGGGTGCCGGTTTCCTGCTCACGCTGCTGTGGTGGGTCGCGCTGGCCGCGGTCGTACGACTGCTGTGGCGCCTGCTCGACTGGCACCGCACCAACCTGCTGATCACGAGCTCGCGGATGATCAAAGTGTCCGGGATCATCTCCTTGCGGGTCCAGAGCATCCCGCTGTCGAAGATCACGGATATCTCGTACACCCTGGATCCCAACGGCCGGGTGCTTGGCTACGGCAAGTTCGCGATGGAGACCGAAGGGGACCACGCGAGCGAGCTGGAGAAAATCGATCACGTTCCCCGGCCCGACCGGTTCTACCTGCTGCTCTGCAACAGCATTTTCGGGGGTTCCCCCGAGCCGGCCGCGGGCGACTGACCGTCCGGCCATCGGCTCCTGTCGGCCCCGGGCCCGGGGTGGAATCGGCGGCAGGCGGCACGGAGCACGGCGTAGCCTCGCACGGTGTCCCTGATCCCGCCGTTTCGGCTGGTGGCAGCCCTGCCCGCGAACCCGGCCGTCGAGCGGCGCACCGCCGTGACGCCGGTGAGCCGCGCGCCGCGCCGGTGTGCGACGTCCGACCTGGTGTCTGGCGGCGGACGTCGATGACCGAACGCAAGCCCGACTTCGCGGACCTGCTGATGTTGGAGTCCGTGGACCGCGACATCTTCCGTGGTCTGTGCCATGACGGCGCACCGATGCGCGCGTTCGGCGGGCAGGTCGCGGCGCAGGCCCAGGTGGCCGCCGGCCGGACCGTCGAGCCCGACCGGCGGATGCATTCGCTGCACGGCTATTTCCTCCGCCCCGGCCGCACCGACGCACCAATCGTGTACCTCGTCGAGCGCATCCGGGACGGTCGGTCGTTCACCACCCGCCGCGTCAGCGCCGTGCAGGACGGGGAGACCATCTTCTCGATGTCCGCGTCGTTCCAGCGGCCACGCGACGCCGACGAGACGCACCAGCGAGAGGCCCCGGATGTGCCCGAACCCGAGACGTTGCGGCGGTGGTGGGGGCCGATCGACGAAGCCCCCGAATACCGACCGTTTCTCCTGATCGACATCCGCTCGACGACCGGTGTCCCCGGGAGGGCCGCGACCCCACCGATCGCCGCGGCGCCCGGCCCGGCCGACGGGATGCCGCGGCAGAACGTCTGGGTACGGGTCGACCAGGTGCTGCCGGACGATCCGCTGCTGCACGTCTGCGCGCTGACCTACCTGTCCGACCTGACCCTGGCCAGTACCGCGAACCTGCCCTATATGGCTCTTCCGGGGCGGCTCGACATCGTCTCCCTCGACCACGCGATGTGGTTCCACCGGCCGTTCCGAGCGGACGACTGGCTGCTGTTCGCGCAGGACAGCCCGAGCGCCGACAGCGGGAGAGGCCTCTCCCGGGGCATGTTCTTCACCCGGGACGGCCTGCTCGTCGCCTCCGCGATCCAGGAGGTCGGCCTGTTCCGCCGCTGAGGCCCGCCCGCCGCCGGTGGGCGCCGGGTCAGCGGACGACCTCGAACACCTGCTTCTGGACACCGTTCGGGTAGGCGTCGCATTCGACCAGTTTCAGCATGGTCTTGTCCTTGTCGGCCTCGCTGAACAGCCGCTTTCCCGCGCCGAGCAGCACCGGGAACACCAACAGGTGGTAACGGTCGACCAGCCCGGCGTCGGCGAGGCTCTTTCCCAGCGTCGCGCTGCCGTGCACCGCGATCGGGCCGCCCTCGGTCTCCTTCAGCTTCGCGACGTCGTCGACGGAACGCAGGATCGTCGCCGGCCACCGCGAGTCGTCCTCGGCGAGCGTGCTGGACACGACGTACCGCGGCATCGCGTTGTAGCCGGCGAAGTCGTCCATCGTCGGCCAGACCGGGGCGAAGGCCTCGTAGCTGGTCCGTCCCAGGAGCAGTGCCGTGGTCTCCTCCTGCTCCCGGCCCTTGATCTCGTAGGCGGCGGGGTCGAAGTCGATGTCCTTGAAGGTCCAGCCGGTGTTGCGGTACCCCGCCTCCCCGCCCGGCGCTTCCATGACTCCGTCGACGGACACGAAAGCGGTCACGATCAGTGTGCGCATCCTGAACTCTCCTCAGCCATGTCGTGGACGTCCCGCTCCGCCTCGCTCGCGGCCGTGCCGTCCACCCCGGTGTGTGCTCTGGTTGGACCGACCCAGCGCACGGAACTCATCGGTGCCGAGCCACAGCATGACGACGGGCGCCCGGGACAACTCCGTCCCGTGGCCGTGGCGGGCGGACCCAGGTTCCCGCAGCCCGCTTTGGACGGAGCCGCACCCGCAACCTCGCCTTCGCTCCCGGAACGCGCCAGACCGGGGCCTACCCCCTACCGTCAGCGGCCGGTCTGGTGCTGTTGCTCGAGGTAGAACTTCGCGGCCGCGCGGACGGCATCCGGTGTCGGGGACGGATCCCAGCCGAGTTCCCGGGTGGCCTTACTGTGGTCGAGCGGCGGCATGAAGTGCATGAGCCGGGTGCTGACGCTGTTCATCACGACGTCGCGGCGCAGCACACGCCCCGCCACGTCACCGAGGCGGCCTACAGCCTTCATCACGGTGAGCGGGATCCCGAAGCGCGGCGGTTTCGCCCCACCGGCCTCGGCCGCCGTCGTGACCAGTTCCTTCCAGGTCATGTAACGCTCGCTGATGATGTACCGCTCGCCGACGCGGCCCTTCTCCGCGGCCAGCAGGAACGCGCGGGCGGCGTCGGAGATGCCGACGACCTCCATCGCCGCATTGCCGAAGTAGAACGGCAGCCTGCCCTTCGCGGCGTCGGACACCATGCGGCCGTGCGGGGAGCCGTGGTCGGGCGCTCCGTAGGTCGTCGACACGCACATGACGATCCCCGGCAGCCCGTGCTCACGGCAGTAGCGCAGGACGAGGTTCTCGGCGGCGACGCGCGCCTGGATGTACGGCCCACCCAGGTGCTCCCAGGTGTGCGGAACGCTCTCGTCGGCCGGGCGGCCGTCCGGCGAGAGGCCGATCGTGCCGACGGTGCTGCAGAACACGAAGCGCCGCACCTGGGCTTCGAGCGCCGCGTCCAGTGCGTGCCGCAGGCCGTCGACGTTCGTCGCGAACAGCGGCGCCGGATCGCGCAACCAGGCCCGGGTGTCGACGACGCAGTAGTACACGGTGTCGACGCCGTGCATCGCCTCGCGGATCGCCGCGTCGTCGACCAGCTCGCCATAGCAACGTTGCACCGGTAAGTCGTCGAAAGCCCGCGTGGAGCTGGATCGGCGAATCCACACGCGGACGTCGTCGCCGCGCTCCGCGAGCTGCCGTGTGACGTGCGAACCGAGGAAACCGCTCGCTCCCATGACCAGGTGTGTGCCGACCATGAAATGACCACCCTTCCGCATTCCTCGGGCCCATTTCCCCTGCGCCCATTGCCTTCCCTGGGCCCATTGTCGCCGCGGCGCGCTACCGGCGCGCCTGTTGCAGCAGCGGGAGCGCTTCGGTGAGGGCACCGACCTCCGCGATCGAGGTCAGGTCGGCGGGGCGGGGCCGTCCTGACCGGTTGACCCAGATGGTGGGGATGCCCAGCGTGTGGGCGCCGGCGACGTCGGAGGTCAGCGAGTCGCCGATGTGGAGCACGGCGTCGGGGGGCAGCCCGAGCAGCCGCGTCGGGCTGCGTGAATCCGGCGCGGCTGTGTCTCGGTCGACGAGCGCGTCAGGCCGGCCTGTGGCCGATGCCGACCCGGATCACGGTGGATTCGGGCTCGTTCGCCCGCCACTGCGTCGCGAGGACGACGCCGGGGTCGAGGAGCTCCCAGCCGTCGAAGAACCGGGTGATCTGATCCGCTGTCCGCGCGTGGAAACTGCCGGTGGACGCCTCCCGCATCAGGGCGTACGCCGCCGCCAGATCCTCGGCCGGTACGTCGCCGGACGGTGCGTCGGTCGCGGGGATCGGATGGGTGAGGACGAAGTAGCTGCCGGGGGGCATCGCATCCGTCAGGGTGCGCACGATGGCGTACGGATCGTCCTCGTCGGGAATGCAGTGCATGACCGCGATGAGCATCAGGGCGATCGGCTGGGTGAAGTCGAGGGTCTCGGCGGCCTTGGCGAGGATCTCGGCCGGCTGGCGGACATCGCCGTGCACGTAGGCCGTGCGGCCCTCGGGGCTGCTGGTGAGCAGCGCTCGGGCGTGCGCGAGCACGATCGGGTCGTTGTCGGCGTAGACGATCCGGGAGTCCGGAGCGGCGCGCTGGGCCACCTCGTGGGTGTTGTCGGCCGCGGGCAGGCCCGTGCCGATGTCGAGGAACTGGCGGATGCCGTGCTCGGTGGCGAGCAGGTTCACGGCGCGGCGCAGGAAAGAGCGGTTTGCGCGGACGCTCTCGGTGACCGTGGGCATCGCGGCCATGACCGCCTCCGCCAGTTTCCGGTCGGCCGCGAAGTTGTTCTTCCCGCCGAGCCAGTGGTCGTAGACCCGGGCGATGTGGGCGACGTCGGTGCGCAGGTCGACCGGCTCACCCTTGAAGCCCTGGACCGTGCCGCTGGTCGTGACCGACTTGAAGTCCCACGACCTGTCTCCGGGGAAGCCGCTCTCGGCCAATTACTCTCGGTCCTTCCAACATCCGTCGGGGCATCGCGCTGGACACCGCTGATCGGTACTCCGGGCGGGGACGGTGGCGTCAGATAGCCGAATACTACGCATTCGAGACGAACTGTGGCGCATCGTGGCATCCGGTGGCTCGGGTCACCGCAAACGCCCAGCTCAGAGGCTCGCGCACCCGCTTCGAGCCCACGGCGCCGGGGCCAGGGTCCTGTAGCGGGGAGCATATCGGGAACTTGGAGTGGTGTCCTGGTTACTTTCTGGTTTTCTTGACTGGTTCCAGAAAATGGGTGACCATGTGGTGGTGGCCACGGCGGAGGAGTTTCAGCGGATGTTGCGCGGGGCCGAGCTGCGCGTCACCCGTCCGCGGGTGGCGGTGCTGACGGCGGTCTACGCGCATCCGCACGCGGACACCGACTCGATCGTCGGTTCCGTGCGCGAGGAGCTTCCTGAGGTGTCCCACCAGGCGGTGTACGACTCGCTGCGGGCTCTCACGACGGCCGGCCTGATCCGGCGTATCCAGCCGGCCGGCTCGGTGGCCCGTTACGAGTCGCGGGTGGGGGACAACCACCATCACGTCGTGTGCCGGTCCTGTCGTGCCATCGCCGATGTCGACTGCGCGGTCGGCTCGGCGCCCTGCCTGGCCGCGTCCGACGACCGCGGCTTCTCGATAGACGAGGCCGAGGTCTTCTACTGGGGCCGGTGCCCCGACTGCTCCCCACCGGCGACGCCTGACCGCCCCCGAGTCGCCCCTGACCGCACCTGACTCCTTCCGATCTGTCCCTACCCGCTCCCGATCCGTCCCCGATCCGTCCAGACCGTTCCTGATCCGTCCCTGTCCGCTTTCGATCCGCTGCTGATCCGCCAACGACGGAGGATCCTGTGTCCGAGAATCACGAGACAGTTGTTTCCGAACTGAACGAGGAAAGCGGTGGCGGCTGCCCGGTCGCGCATGAGCGGGCCCCGCATCCCACCCAGGGCGGCGGGAACCGCGGTTGGTGGCCGAACCGGCTCAACCTGAAGATCCTCGCCAAGAATCCCGCGGTGGCCAATCCGCTCGGTGAGGAGTTCGACTACGCCGCGGCGTTCCGGACGCTCGACCTCCCCGCCGTCAAGCGGGACATCGCGCAGGTGCTGACGACGTCGCAGGACTGGTGGCCGGCCGACTACGGTCACTACGGCCCGTTCATGATCAGGATGGCGTGGCACAGCGCGGGTACCTACCGCATCAGCGACGGCCGTGGTGGTGGCGGCGCCGGGCAGCAGCGTTTCGCGCCGCTCAACAGCTGGCCGGACAACGGGAACCTGGACAAGGCGCGCCGCCTGCTGTGGCCGGTGAAGAAGAAGTACGGCCAGGCGCTCTCCTGGGCAGACCTGATGATTCTCGCCGGCAACGTCGCCCTGGAATCGATGGGTTTCACGACCTTCGGCTTCGCCGGTGGCCGCGAGGACGTCTGGGAGCCGGACGAGGACGTCTACTGGGGTCCGGAGACCACCTGGCTCGGCGACGAGCGCTACACCGGTGACCGGGAGCTCGAGAATCCGCTCGGGGCGGTCCAGATGGGCCTCATCTACGTCAACCCGGAGGGCCCGAACGGCACCCCGGACCCGCTGGCCGCGGCCCGTGACATCCGCGAGACGTTCCGCCGCATGGCGATGGACGACGAGGAGACGGTGGCGCTCATCGCCGGCGGCCACACGTTCGGCAAGACCCACGGCGCGGGCGACCCGGACAGCGTCGGCCCGGAGCCCGAAGGTGCCCCCCTCGAGGCGCAGGGCCTCGGCTGGAAGAACGCCTTCGGCACCGGCAAGGGCGCGGACGCGATCACCAGCGGGCTCGAGGGAGCCTGGACTCCCACCCCGGTGAGCTGGGACAACAGCTTCTTCGAGACGCTTTTCGGCTACGACTGGGCGCTGACGAAGAGCCCGGCCGGGGCCTACCAGTGGAAGCCGAAGGACGGCGCCGGCACCGGCACCGTCCCCGATGCCCACGACGCGGCGAAGAGCCACGCCCCGACGATGCTGACGACCGACCTCGCCCTGCGGTTCGACCCGGTGTACGAGTCGATCTCCCGGCGGTTCCTGGAGCACCCGGACGAGCTCGCGGACGCGTTCGCCCGGGCGTGGTTCAAGCTGACCCACCGCGACATGGGACCGGTCGCGCGCTACCTCGGCCCGGAGGTCCCGGCCGAGACGCTGCTGTGGCAGGACCCGGTGCCGGCGGTGGACCACGAGCTCGTCGACGCCGCGGACGTCGCCGCGCTGAAGGCCCGGGTCCTCGCGTCGGGCCTGTCGGTCTCCCAGCTGGTCGCGACCGCGTGGGCGTCGGCCTCGACGTTCCGTGGCGGTGACAAGCGCGGCGGTGCCAACGGCGCGCGCATCCGCCTTGAGCCGCAGCGCGGCTGGGAGGTCAACGAGCCGGACCGGCTGGCGGCGGTGCTGGGGACGCTGACCGGCATCCAGGAGGAGTTCAACGCCGCCCGGACCGACGGCAGGCGGGTCTCGCTCGCCGACCTGATCGTGCTCGCCGGTGGTGCCGCCGTCGAGCAGGCCGCCCGCGGCGCCGGGTTCGACGTCGAGGTCCCGTTCACGCCGGGCCGGACCGACGCGTCTCAGGAGCTGACCGACGTCGAGTCGTTCGCGGCGCTCGAACCGGCCGCCGACGGGTTCCGTAACTACCTCGGGAAGGGCCAGCGCCTGCCGGCCGAGTACCTGCTGCTCGACCGGGCGAACCTGCTGACCCTGAGCGCCCCCGAGCTGACGGTCCTCGTCGGTGGCCTGCGGGTGCTGGGGGCGAACTTCCGGCAGTCACCGCTGGGGGTCCTCACCGCGACGCCCGGGGTGCTGACCAACGACTTCTTCGCCAACCTGCTCGACCTGGGCACGACGTGGCGCCCGAGCGGCGAGGACGACAACGTCTTCGAGGGCCGCGACGCCGCCACGGGCGAGCTGACCTGGACCGGCAGCCGCGTCGACCTCGTCTTCGGCTCGAACTCCGAGCTGCGTGCGCTCGCGGAGGTGTACGCGAGCGACGACGCGCGGGAGAAGTTCGTACGCGACTTCGTCGCGGCCTGGGTCAAGGTGATGAACCTCGACCGCTACGACCTCGCCTGATCCCACCGCCTGGGTGGCCCCGCCGGGCCACCCAGGCGGCCGTCGAGGCGAGAAGCAACCGATGGTTGCTGGATGTCGCCCTGCCGGGTAACCTGACGAGCAACCAAACGTTGCAGGAGGATGTCATGGAACTCGGCACAATCGAGCGGGAGATCTACGTCGAGGCGGCGCCCGAGATCGTCTTCGAGGTGGTGAGCAGCCCCGATCACCTCAGGCAGTGGTGGCCGGACGACGCCCGCTACGAGCCGACGCCCGGCTCGACGGGGCAGATCGTCTTCGGTGACTGCAACGCCGGCGGGACGGCGGTGGCGTTCACCGTCGTCGACGCCCGACCGCCGCGGACGTTCTCGTTCCGCTGGACGCACCCGGCCAGCGAGGCCGCGGTGGAGGGCAACTCGCTTCTGGTCACCTTCGAGCTGACCCCGTCGGGCGCCGGGACGGTGCTCCGGATGACCGAGACCGGTTTCCGCGAGATGGGCTGGGAGGTCGCCGTCCTCGAGCAGCAGTACCAGGAGCACGTCACCGGCTGGGACTTCTACCTGCCGCGGCTCGCGCCGTACGTCGCGACGCTTCAGCTGCGGCCATGAGAACCGCCGTGGCCGAGAACGTCGACGACGACCTCTGGTCCGCGATCGGGGACCCGACCCGGCGCCGGATGCTCGACCTGCTGCTCAGCGAGGGCCACGGCACCGCGACCACGCTGAGCCAGCGGCTGCCGGTCACCCGCCAGGCGGTGGCCAAGCACCTCGTCGTCCTCGACCGGGTCGGCCTCGTCCACGCGACCCCGGCAGGCCGGGAGAAGCAGTATCGGGTGGACGGCGCCCAGCTCGCCCGCGCGGTGGCCCAGCTGTCGTCCGTCGGGTCGGCGTGGGACGCCCGACTACAGCGGATCAGGCACATCGCCGAGTCGATCCAGCGCACCCAACGCGCCGTCGTCTTCGAGGATCATGAGGACGGCCCTGCTCACCAGGCAGGGGACATGCTCCGTCCGGGCCATGCCAGGGAGGAGAACGAGCACCGGTAGCCCGCGGCGGCCGTGAAAGCGGCCGCTCGGGTGCGCCTGATACGCACAATGCAACCATGGGTGTGCTGGAAGTGGTGGCGCCGAGTCTGACTGAGGTCGTCCGCGGCAACGCGCGGTGGATGATGTGGAACACCCTGCTGGCCTGGGCTCCGGTCGTCCTGGCCTGCGGACTGTTCCTGGGTGGCGCCGACCGGCATCCGCCGCGTTCGCCCCTGTGGTGGGCCGGGCTCGTGCTGTTCGCGCTGTTCCTGCCCAACGCCCCGTACGTTGTGACCGACCTCGTCCATCTACGGGACGATGTGTTGGTGGCGGGCGGCGACGGTCCCGTGGTGACCGCGGTGCTGCCTGTCTACGCGGTGTTCATCGGGTCGGGTTTCCTCGCCTATTACCTGTCACTGGCCGGCCTGCGCCGGTATCTCGGCCGCGTAGGCCGGGCGGAGTGGCAAGGCCGGGTCACCGTGGCGGCACACGCCCTGTGCGCCGTCGGGATCTTCCTGGGGCGGTGGGCCCGGCTGAACAGCTGGGAACCGGTCGTCGACCCGCACGGCACGTTCGAGCGGATCGTCCTCCAGTTGTCCTGGAGCTGGGCGCCGATCCTGATCCTGGCCACCTTTCTGGTGGTCTGGATCGGCCATTTCGTGACGAGGGCGGTGGCCGGAGCCGCCTGGGACGCCGCCCTGCGCGGAGCCCGCCTGCTGCGCGTCCTGTGACCTGTCGGCTGGCGAGACGACGACGCCCGGGCCGGGTGAATCCGGCTCGGGCGTCGTCGATTGTCAGGAGGCGGACCGCCGCGTCGCGCAGGGGGAGGCGGCCGTGTATCACGCGTACAGCATTATCCCGATCACGAGACCGATCACCGTCCCGGCGATCGCCACGATTGTCGCCGCCTTCCCCCGGCTGCTTCGCCTGCTCCAGGCCACCGCGCCGCAGACGATGCCGGCCACTCCGGCGACCGGGAACAGCACACCGACCGCGCCCAGGACGAATCCCAGGATCCACAGCGTGCGGACACCAGAGGTTTCACCAGCCGGGCCGGGGCCGTGCGGGTACGGCGGGCGGCCGAACTGCGCCTGCGTCTGTCCGTTTTCCGGATACGGCAGATAACCGCTCTGGTCAGCCGATGGCTGCGGGTACGCACCCTGCGGGGCAGCCTGGCCAGTGGCATTGTGCCCGGCCCGCGGCGTGGGGTTCCGACCGGCCTCCGGCATTGGCGGCGCGTAGGGGCTGTCGCCTGTGACCTGGGGATTCCCGGTGTTGTGGACCGTTGTCGGCCTCGTCATCACGACTCCGTTCTCTCCACGGTTTCTGCTGGCGTCGGGCCGGTGCGGCCGGACCTGAAACAGCTCCTACCCGGTTTACCGCCGGACTCACCCACGACATCGCATTCGGAAGGACACCGCCGAGAGCAGCCGGATCTCCCTGGGTGCGCTGCGGGTGCGGGCGGAGCGCGACGGTCGGATGTCGTCACGCCTGCCGCATGGCCCGCGGCCCTGGCGTGGACGACCCGGCATGCCGTGATCGTGCCGCTCGGCCACGTTCGGCGCAGGGCCTGTTCTGACACCATGAGGGCCGGTGTTCCCGCCGCAGCCTGGCACCCTTCGAGAAGGAGGCGACCGAATGGTCAACCCGTCGCGCCCCGTACGTGTCGTTCAGTGGTGCACCGGTCGTATCGGCCAGATCTCCATTCGTCATTTCGCGGCCAACTCCGCGTTCGAGCTGGTCGGTGTCTACACGACTTCCGCGGCAAAGGACGGTGCGGACGCGGGCGATCTCGCCGGGATCGCCCCGCTCGGCGTCACAGCGACCACGGACAAGGGGAAGCTCCTCGCCATCGACGCCGACTGCGTGCACTACGCGCCGTTACGGCCCGACCTTGACGACCTCGAGGCCCTCCTGCGTTCCGGGAAGAACGTCGTCACACCGCTGGGCTTCACGTTCCCGCGGCCGGACGACGAGCAGACGATCCGGCTACAGGCGGCCTGCCGGGCGGGCGGGACCAGCTTCCACGCCGGTGGCATCCACCCGGGTTTCGTCGGTGACATCTTCGCGCTCGTCGGTTCCCGGCTGCACAGCCGCCTCGACCAGGTGGTCGTGACCGAGGTGGTCGACTTCAGCGGCGCGCCGGCGAGCGAGATGCTCACAGCCTTCGGGTTCGGGCGGGACCCGGACGAGGCCCATCGGACGCACCGGCTCGCCCTGGACGCGTACAGCCAGTCCATCGGCCTGCTGGCCGCAGGCCTCGGCCTTACGGTCGACCGGTACGAGTGTGGCCTCACGGTTGCCGTCAGCGACGAGGACCTCGTCGTCGCCTCGGGGGTCATCCCGACCGGCAAGGTGGCGGGAATGTGCCGGCGCTGGGAAGCGGTCGTCGACGGGCGTTCCGCGATCGTCTTCCAATCGAAGTGGAAGATGGCGGACGATCTCACTCCGGAGATCGTGAACGGCGCGAGTCGGTACATCGTCGAGTTCTTCGGCGAGCCGGCCACCACGTTCACGATCGAAGCGAATCCGTCCGGCGGCTCGGCCCATCCCGGCCAGACCTGGACCGCGATGTCAGTCGTCAACATGATCCACGACGTCGTCGCGGCCCCACCCGGCATTCAGACGCACCTTGACCTTCCGCTGGGAAGATCGCGCGGCCTGTTCCACTGACAGCTGCCCACCCTGGCGACGAGCCCCGTTCCGGGGCCGTCGCCAGGCGACGGGGGCGTGTCCGGCATCCGGTCAGGCCGACCGGATGCCGAACACGGCACACGACGATCAGACCGTGAACATCAGTGCACGACGACGGGGGTTCCGTCGCTGCTGTCGCCGCGCCGGACCAGGAGGGCCAGCCCCGCCGCGACGAGCGTCGCGATGCCGGCGACGACGAGGGAGACGTGCAGGCCGGTCATGAAGGCCGCGTGGCTGCCCGCGGTCACGGCGGCCTGGACGGATTCCGACGCGCCGGTCACCTGGGGCGCTACTCCCTGGCTGATGAGCTGCTCCGAGTCGGTCAGCCGGTTCGCGACCTCGGCGGGGGTGCCGGCGCCGGTCAGCCTGTCGACCATGACCGATGCCACGCGGCTGCTGAGCACCGAGCCCAGGACGGCCGTCCCGACGACCCCGCCGAGCTGCAACGCCGTGGTCTGCAGGCCACCGGCGACCCCGGCGTCGTCGACCGGGGCGTTGCCGACGATCGCCTCCGCGCTGGCCGTGATGACCAGGCCCATCCCGATGCCGAGCATCAGCAGCGACGGCCACAGCGCGTTGAAGCTGGAGCCGGGCTCGAGCCCGGTCAACAGGAGCAGCGCCGTCCCGGACAGCACCAGGCCGATCACCATCGGCGGGCGGGGGCCGAACCGCTCGGTGGCGCTGCCTGCGATCGGTGACATGATCATCATCGCCAGGGTTAGCGGCAGAATGCGGACACCGGTCTCGATCGGCGAGGTGTCCTGGACGTTCTGCAGGAACAGCGTGACGAAGAACAGCACACCGAACAGCGCGAAGAAGTTGATGACGAGAACAGCGCTGCCCACCGAGATCGACCGGTTGCCGAAGAGCCGCATCGGCAGCAGGGGAGCGGCCACCCGGGTCTCGATCACCGTGAACAGCACCAGCACGGCCAGCCCGGCGAAGACGCAGGCGAGCGTCTTCGGGTCTGTCCAGCCCCAGGTTGACGCCTTGATCAGGCCGAACACGAGGCCGACCAGGCCGCCGGACAGGGTGATGATGCCGGGGATGTCGTGGCGCTGCCCGGTGCTCTCGCTGCGGGACTCACGCAGCACCGCCAGGCCCACGGCCAGCGCGATCGCGCCCATCGGCACGTTGATGTAGAAGACCGACTCCCAGCTCACGTGCTCGACCAGCAGGCCGCCGATGATCGGTCCGCCGGCGATCGAGATGGACGACGCGCCGCTCCAGATGCCGATCGCCCGGTTCAGCTCCTTGGGCGGGAACGCGCCGCGCAGGATGGCCAGCGTGTTCGGCATCAGCATGGCTCCGAACACGCCCTGGAGCGCCCGAAGCGCGATGATCCCGACGATGTTGCCGACCAGGCCGATGGCCAGTGAGGTGAGCCCGAACCCGACCACGCCGATCAGGAAGATCAGCTTGCGGCCGTACCGGTCGCCGAGCTTGCCGCCGAAGACCAGCAGGGCGGCCAGGGCGAGGAGATAGGAGTTCGTGATCCACTGCAGGTCGGTCAGTGAGGCGCCGAGATCCTCGGCGATGCGCGGGTTCGCGATCGAGACGACCGTCCCGTCCAGGCCGACCATGATCACACCGAGGGCGACGCTCGTCAGCGTCCACCAGGGATTACCCCGCCGGCCGCCGGTGCCCTCCGCTGGCGCGGACCGCGTCCGCTGATCGTCGGCGATGACGGGCTGTGACATTGCGGAAATCCTTTCGCCGGACAAGCGGGCGGTCGTGACGATTGGTATAAACGGAGGAGATCTTCCGGATAACCTTAGCAGGTTAAGTGGAGAGATACCTCCGTATATAAAGGTAGGCTCGTCACATGGACAGTGCGCGACGCGGCGGAAACCGTGTGGCGACGGCTGGGCGAGCCGGGAAGGTAGTCCCCGCACTGCGGGTCGACGCGGAGCGTAACCGCGAACGCATTCTGCAGGCTGCCGAAGAAGTCTTCGCGGAACGCGGTATCGACGTCGGTCTGGAGGAGATCGCCCGCCGGGCCGGGGTCGGGATCGCCACGCTCTACCGCCGCTTCCCGACCCGCGCCGACCTGCTCGAGGCGAGCTTCGAAGGAAAGATCCGCGAGTACCTGGTGGCCGTGGGCCGGGCGCTGGAAAGCCCGAGCGCGTGGGCGGGTTTCCGGCAGCTCGTCGAGTACCTGTGCGGCGCTCAGGCGTCCAACGCGGGCCTGCGCGATCTGATCACCCTGCGGTTCCCGTCGTCCAGCGTGGTCGAGGAACTCAAGGCGCAGGCACACGCCGGCCTGGAGGAGCTCATCGCGCGGGCCCAGCGGGAGGGCTCGCTACGGCCCGATTTCGTCGCCGCCGACATCGGCATCCTGCTGCTCGCGAACGCCGGCCTGGTCACCGCGACCCATGACGCGGCGCCCGACGCGTGGCGCCGCTTCACCGCCTACCTGCTCGACGCCTTCCGTGCCGAGGGCACGGCGCGAACCGATCCCGTACCGGTTGCACCCACCCCGGATCAGATCGAGCGCTCCGTGCAGAGCATGGCCACGACCGTCCGGCGCGGCTAGGAGGCCCGGCCCGGCCCGGAGCCCTGTCCTGCCCTGCCCGGCGTGGGCGCGGCTCGGGCGCAGGACGGCTCGAGGGCGGCCTGGGCGGGCGCGGCGCTCGGGTCAGGCCGCCTGGCGCCAGGCTTCGGCCAGCGCGGCGAAGCTGCCCTGGCGGCGGGCCCGGTCCAGGCTCGGCGTGACGATGACGATCTCGTCGACCTGGGCCTGCTGCTTCATCTCCAGCAGCCGCTCGGCCACGGCCTTCGGCTCGCCGGTCACCATCCGGCCGTCGTCGGGGCGTCGGGCGGCCCGGAACCGCTCCGAACGGGCATAGTCGCGGATGTCCTCCGGCCGCAGCGGCTCGCGCACCCCGCGGCTGATGTTCTGGATGGTGAGGGTCCAGGCCGCCTCGAAGTCGAGCGTGGCCTCCTCGTCCTCACTGGCGAAGGCGAGCACGGACATCGCGGAGTACGGCTGCGTGCCCTCGGCCCGCGGGGTGAACTCGCGCCGGTAGGCCCGCAGCGCGTCGAACGCCAGCTCAGGGCTCATGTGGTGGGCGAACACCGCGCTCATGCCATTGACGGCGGCGAACCGGGGGCCATACGGGCTCGAACCCAGGACGAACATCTCCGGGCGCTCGTCGATCACCGGCGCTGCCACCAGCTGCGCGTAGGGATGACCGGCCGGGAAACCGTCACCGAGGAACGCGAGGAGCTCGCCGACCTGCCCGGGGAACTCCGCGCCCGCGTCGGCGGACGCCCCGCGGCGCAGTACGTGCGCGGTCAGCGGGTCGGTTCCCGGCGCCCGGCCGAGCGCGAGATCGACCCGCCCCGGGTACATCGCGAGCAGTGTCCGGAACGTCTCGGCGACCTTCATCGGCGCGTGGTTGGGCAGCATGATCCCGGCCGCGCCGACCCTGATCCGGGACGTCTGCGCCCCGACGTGCGCGGTCAGCAGCTCGGGGGAGCTGCACGCCAGGCTGGTCATGTTGTGATGTTCGGAGACCCAGTACCGCCGGTACCCGGCCGTCTCGGCGGTCCGGGCGACGGCCACCGCCCCGGCGATCGCCGCGCTCGGACTCTCGCCGTGCTCGATCCCCACGAAGTCGAGCACCGCCAGCGGAAGCGAACCCTCAACGACATCCACCTCAGGGTCAATGTCCCCGCCGTCCACGGGCATTCCCTCGTCAGTCGCGAACGTCGTCAGTCGCGGATGTCGTCAGTCACGAACGCGCCGTCCGCAGGTCCGCCTCCGCGACGAATGATCCCGGCCCGGCCCGGCCGAGTTGACAGGGGCGTGGGCCTGACGGGTCATGGATGGCTGGAGACGGCAGGCGCGGTCGTCGTTGAACTGGCTGGCCGGGCGGCGGGGCGGGCACACGATGAACCGGGTGGTGGGTGTGGCATGAAGGCGGCCGGGGGTAGCCGGACAGCCGTGCTGGTCTGCCAGGGCCGGGCGGTCGCGGACGGGCGGATCGCTCCCGGCCGGTTCACCGACCCGGTCGCGGTCTCGCTCCTGCGGGCCGACGAGCGGCGCACGGTCGAGCAGGTGCGGGCCGGCACACCACCCTCCGGCTGGCTCGAACGTGTCGACTACGAGTCGGTGCGGGCCTGCGCGGAGATCGTCGTCCCGCGCACGATCGCGATCGACGACGCGGTGCGCGAGCGGACCTCCCCGCAGGTCGTGCTCCTCGGCGCCGGCCTGGACGACCGGGCGTGGCGCATGCCGGAACTCGCCGACCGCGTCGTCTTCGAGGTCGACCACCCGGACTCCGCGCGCGACAAGCGTCAGCGGCTCGCCGGGCTGCCGGCGCCGACGCGGCCGGTGCGGCCCGGGGAGCCCGGGGAGCGCGTGCGGTTCGTCTCCGTCGACCTCACCCGCGACCGGCTCGAAGGCGCCCTGGCCGCCGCCGGCCACCGGGCCGACGCGCCCACGACCTGGATCTGGGAGGGTGTCGTCCCGTATCTCACCCGCCCGGAGGCCGCCCGGACCGTGGCCGCCGTCGCGACCCTCTCGGCCCCGGGCAGCCGGCTGATCGTCAACTATCAGGCCCCGCAGGCCGCGATCGCGATCGGGCAGCTGATCGCCCGCTCGATGGACGTCCTGGCCCGCCGCCGCGGGATCTGGGCGAACGAGCCCTGGCGGTCACGCTGGACGGCATCCGCGATGCGGGACCTGCTCGGCCGCAACGGCTTCACCGTGCGCAGCGACGATGACCTGCTCACCATCGCGACCAGGCTGACGACGCCCACGCCGCGTCGCGCCTCGCTGCGCAGCGGTCGGGTCGCCGTCGCCGACCGACCGGCCTGAGCGGACGTCCAGCCGGCGGGGCGGAATGTCAGGGGAGGCTCAGCTCGGTAGCCAGCCGGCACCGGGCGGGTGCTCCGGGCCGGGCCGGGCGTGAATGCCGGCCCACACACTGTCCCGCGCCCTTGTGATGGCGACGTACATCTGCCGGCGCTCCAGCTGGACGCGTTCACCGAACGCGTCGGCGGACTCGGACGGCCATTGCGGCCGCGGGAAGAGATTGCGATCGGGAATGCAGACGTGGGCGAAGTCGAGGCTTTTGGCGCGGAAGTACGTCCCGACCTTGACCGCCTCGCAGGTGGTTCCGTCGTAATTCATGAGGGAGACCGCAGGAATTCCCCGTTCGGTGAGCACCCGCAGCCATCGCCGCTCCGCGTCGTTCGTCGGCACGAGCACCGCCATGTCGCCGTAGCGCACGTTCCGGTGCTGCCTGAACTCGACGAGATGGTCGCAGAGCGCGGCGTCCTGCGCCGTCTCGCCGGACACGGTGACCTCGTGGATCTCGCCGCCGGGGCGCTCGACGTCGACCTCGCGGCGTCCCCGCTCCCGGACGCCGTCGAGATCCTCGAAGCTGTCGTCGGCGAGCACCGCCTGGGCGTAGCGCAGAATCCGCTCGCGGTTGCGGTAGTTCCGCGCCAGCACGGTGGAGCGTCCGACGACGGCGACGCCGGCCTCGGCGAGGGTGAAACCGCCGGGATAGATGGACTGCTGGCCGTCGCCGACCACGAGCAGGCCGTCCGGCCGGTCGCCGACGAAGGCGTGCAGCATCTGCAGGCCGACACAGGTGAGGTCCTGCACCTCGTCGACGATCACCGCGTCGTACCGGGTGTCGGAGCTTTCCCGCACCAGGTCGCGGGCGCGCAGCAGGACATCGTCGCGGTCGAGGACGCCGCGCTCCACCCGGAGCTGCTCGTACCGCTCGTAGAGGTCCCACACCGCGCGGCGGTGGGTCGGCTGCAAGGGGGTGCTGCGCCCGACCCGAGCCAGCTTCGCGTACTGCGCGAACTCGGTCAGGCCCCGGCCCTTGATGACCGTCGCGATCTCGTCCTTCCAGTACCCCGTCACGAGGCCGAGCCCGGGCAGGGCCGAGTACTGCCCGACCTGACCCCACGCGCGCCAGAAGCAGGTGTCGGCGACGTCCTGCTGGTGCTGGTGCGCCAGGCCGTGCTCGCGCAGGCAGCGGGCGGCGACGGCGTGCACGGTGGCGAACTCGACCCGGTCGACATGGTCGGGGGCCATCCGGGCGAGCAGCGCGCGGTAGACCGGGCCGAGGGTACGCACCAGCGTGGTGAACAGCACCCGTTCCCCACGCGCGGCCAGGTATTTGGCGCGGTGCAGGGCGACGACCGTCTTGCCGGTGCCGGCCGCGCCGCGCACGCGGGCCGGCCCCGACCACTGCCGTCCGGCGAGGCGGGCCTGCTTCGGGTGCAGCCAGGTCATCCAGGTCTCGACGGGCTCGCGGTCCGCGGCGTCGCGGAGCTCGCGCCAGAGGTCCTCGCGGCTCATCAGCGCACCCTGACCCGCCTCGCCGTCCACTGAGGCCCTGGACGGTGCCGTGGCGATCGGCGCGACTGGCACGAGGGGCAGAAATGGCGTGACCGGCGTGACCGGCGCGGTTGGTGCGCCCATGGCCGCCGTGACCGCGCGGGGAGTCCCGGAGGCGGACGGCGTCGGCGGGCCCGGCATCGCCGCCTGCCGAGGTGCCTGCCGCGCGGCCTGGCGGCGGACGGGCCGGGCGGCCGGTGCAGGCGGGTCCGTGGCGCGGGGCATCGGCGGGCAGCCGTCCGCGAGACAGGTCAACAGCCGTTCGACCAGGTCCGGTGCCAGACGCGCGCCGCGGCGGGCCAGGTCGCGGGTCAGGTCGTGCGCGCCGAGAACCGTCACCCGGTCGACCTGTTCGCGCAGGTTGGACCGCCCGGCCATCACCAGCAGCGGCACCACCTCGGTCGGCGGCAGGCCCGCGTCCGCGAGGACGTCCTCGACCGCCACGGTCTGGTCCAGGAGCTTGCGGAGATCGTCGTCCGCGTCGGCGTCGCCGCGGCGCAGACGGCCGTTCTCGATCGCGAACTCCCGCCAGTTCTTCACGTCCAGCACGAAGACCCCGCCGGGCCCGACGACGATCACGTCGATGTTGGCCCGGCGGGTTCCCGGCCACTGCCGGTCCGGCAGCAGGTGCCAGCCGGCGTCGTACATCGAGACCAACGCGCGGGCGACGCTCTGCTCGGCCCGCCCACCGGCCTCCCACCGTCGGACCTCGCGCTCGAGCTGCGCCAGCGTGTCGTTGATGTGCCGGAGCTGCAGCTCGAAGCCGTCGATCACCTGCCGGAGCTCGACGGCTCTCCCGAGGGCTGACGGCGTCGGCAGCGCCGCGCTGGAGATCATGTCACTGTCTCCTCGCTTAGGGTCAATAAGCGGCCTCGGTAATCTTTGTTCGTTTGCCTTCGTTTGTCGATGACGGCGGCTTTCGAAGTCCGACAAGGCTTGGATGTCGCCGTAGGTGTCCCTAAGCCTTCGAACGCTGGTTCGAACGCGTGCGCCGGACCTTGCGGACGGAACGGAACTGTCGGACCCCGCCGGCAGAATCGCCGTCGTGTCGAACACCACCAGCCCACCCGTCGAGCGCGGGCAGGCGCTCGCCCTGGCGCCGGATCAGGCGTCCGTGAAGGCGGGCGAGAGGCTCGCGGTCGCCGGGTCCTGGCCGCTGGCGGGCGGCGACGCCGAGGCGCTGTGGGGCGAGTGCCGGGGCAGCGGAAAGTCGCCCTACCGGGTCGTCGTGGCCCTCGCGGATCATGCCTCGAAGTGCTCGTGCCCGAGCCGGAAGTTCCCCTGCAAGCACGCTCTCGGCCTGATGCTGCTCGCCGCGGCCGGCGGCGTGGCCGGTGCCGGCGAGGTGGCCGGTGCCGGCGGCGGGCGTCCGCCGTGGGCCGCGGAATGGCTCGACCGGCGGGTGGCGCGCTTCGCCGCGGCGGCGAGCGCGGGCACGCGGGCCGCCACCGGGCCTGAGTCCGAGCGCTCCGCGGCGGGGGCGGCCCGGCGCGAGGCGAGCCGTGCGGCCAAGGTCGACGCCGGTGTCGCGGAGCTGGCCCGCTGGCTGTCCGACCTGGCCGGGGAGGGGCTCGGAGCCGCCCAGGCCAGGCCGGCCGACTGGTGGCGGGCCGCCGCCGCCCGCATGGTCGACGCGCAGGCACCCGGCCTCGCCGAGATGATCCACGAGGCCGCGCAGATCGCCGGGTCGGCGGCCCGGCGGCCTGACTGGCCGTCCCGGCTGGTCGACCGCGTGGGGCTGCTGCACCTGCTGTGCGAGGGCTGGGCCCGCCGCGCCGACCTGCCCGCCGACGTCGTGGCGGTCCTGCGCGACCGGATCGGTTTCACCGTTCCCGTGGCCACGGTGCTCGCCGGCGAGCACGTCGTCGGCGAGGTCGACGTGCTGGGGGCGCACGAGTTCGGCGCGGGGCGGGCGCGGGGGCGCCGGCAGTGGCTACGTCTGGTCGAGTCGGGGCGGCTGGCGGTGCTCGTCGACTTCGCGGTGAACGGCCAGGGGATGCCCCCGCCGCTGCCCGCGGGGTCGCGGGTCAGGGCCGATCTCGCGCCGTATCCCGGGCGCCGCCCGGCGCGGGTGGCGCCCGGCGCGCCGGGCGGCGCCGCGGCCGTCGTCGGCCCCGTCGGCACAGATCTCTTCGCGCCCACCTGGCGGGCCGCGCTGGCCGGCGTCGCGTCGGCCCTGGCGGTCGACCCGTTCGCGGACGTCGTCGCGCTGACCGTCCGCGGTGTCACGGTGCTGCCGCCGGGCGCCGGGGCCGGTCCGCTGCCCAGGAGCGGTCCGTGGCTGCTGCGGGACTCCGCCGGCGAGGCGCTGCCGCTCGCCGACGAGGCCGTGGCGGAGTGGGGCTGGCACATGCTCGCGGCCGGCGGGGGAGCGGGCCTCGACGTGGTCGCCGAATGGGACTCGTTCACCCTGACACCCCTGGCCGCCACGCCGTCGCGCACCGCGCGGGCGGAGGACATGCCCGGCCGGGCCCCCGTCCCGGTAGTCGCGGCACCGGTCGCCCCGGTGCCGACACCGGGGTGGACGGACCTCGTCGACGCCGCGGTGATCGGCGTGAGCCGCCGCCCGTCGCCGGTGATTCCCGGGCTCCCTGATCCCGGCGGGCGTCCGGGCGAGGAGGAACGCCTGCTCCGGGTCGCGGCGCTGGCCGCGGTGACCAGGCGGGCCGGTCAGCTGGCCGCCGATGCCTCCACGGTGCCCGCGCCGGCTCCCGCCGCGGCGGATGAGCACCCACCGTGCCCACCGACGGCGGTCGTGCCCGTTCCCACCGAGGTGGGCGCCGCCGAGACAGCCGAGCTCGAGGAGTGGCTGGACCTGCTGGCCGAAGGAGGCTGGCGCCCGCCGGACACCCTGCTTCCCGCGCTGGTCGAGCTCGGCCGGCGGTCGACCGCGCTCCGTCCCCGCCTGCTGCGGGTCCTCGGCCCGCGCGGCCGCTGGTTCGCCGCGCTCCACCCGGACGCCGGCTGGGCGGGGCCCGTCGGCGTCGCGGGCTGGCCGAGCGCGAGCGCGCAGCAGCGCCGATCCCTCATCGCCGCGCTGCGGCACACCGACCCGGCGGCCGCCGCCGAGCTGCTGCGCGGCGGCGCGGGCGAACCTCCCTTCGTCCCGTTCCGCCGGGCCGGCGGAGCCGAGCGCCTCGCCTTCGTCCAGGCGCTGCGCACCGGCCTCGGCCCGTACGACGAGGAGCTGTTGGAGACGGCCCTGGACGACCGCCGGTCCGACGTGCGCGACGCGGCGGTCCAGGTCCTGCTGGAACTTCCCGGTACCCGTTTCGCGGCGCGGGCCGCCGCCCGCACCGAGCGGGCCTTCACGGTGCATCGCGGCACCCTGCGCGTGCACCCGCCGGCGGTGCTCACCGACGAGATGGCGCGGGACGGCGTCTCGCCTGACGGGCCGTCCCGCGCCAGGGCGCAGGCCGACGGGCCGGCCCGGATGCTGCTCGCGGAGATCGCCCGGGTGGACCCGCGGCTGTGGCCGGAGCGGACCGGCCTGTCCCCGCAGAAGTTCCTGAGCGCCAGGGCGCTCTGGGAGCCCGCGCCGAGCTTCCCCGCGCTGACCCTGGCGCCCTACCTCGTCGGCCCGGTCGTCCGGCACCGTGACCCGGAATGGGCGCTCGCGCTGATCCCGAAGGTCGAACCGCGCTCGCAGGGGGTGCTGATCGGCTGCCTGCCGGAGCCCGACCGGCTGCGCGCGTTCGACCTCGCCCTGAGCGGGACCGGCCATGCCACGCGGCGCTGGGGCCTGCTCCTCGGCAGATCCGGCGGGCACGGCCTCGGCAACACCGCCCTGGGGAGCCTCATCACGCTCCTCGCCGGGATACCCGGGCCCTGGTCGGCGGAGTTCACCCGGGCGGCCGGCCCCGCCATCACGGCCATCGTCACCGCACCGGTCGACGAACCGGGCTCCGATCCCCAGCAGCGGGCAACGGCCCGCACGCTGCACTCCCGGGTGCGGGCGCTGCTCGCCAACCTCGCCTGGCGGGTGGAGCCGTACGTCGGCATCCCCGACCTGGACCCGTCCACCATGCCGGCCGAGACGGTGTCCGGCTACCAGCGCCTCGCGGCCGTGCTCGCCCAGCGGCGAGCCCGCCGCGACACCCTGCTCTCCCGTTCGAGCTCGAAGAAAGGCTCGTCATGACGACATCGACCCAGCCGCCCGCCGGGATCGCGCCCGAGACCACCGCCGTCCCGGCGCGGCCGGTCGGTGCCGCCCCGCAGGGCTCCGGCGACCAGCTGCTGCGCCCGCACGCGGAGCAGGCGTTCGCCGCCGAGCTGGCCGCGCTCGCCGCGACCGACCGGCGCCGCCGGCCGCCGTCCTGGCGGCTCTCGCCCTGGGCCGTCGTCACCTACGTGCTCGGCGGCACGCTGGAGGACGGCACGGTGATCACACCCAAGTACATCGGCTCGCGGCGGCTCGTCGAGGTCGCCGTGGCCACCCTCGCGACCGACCGGGCGCTGCTGCTCCTCGGCAGCCCGGGCACGGCGAAGTCGTGGCTGTCCGAGCACCTCGCCGCCGCGATCTCCGGCGACTCGACCCTGGTCGTGCAGGGCACGGCCGGCACGTCCGAGGACGCTGTCCGCTACGGCTGGAACTACGCGCGGCTCATCGCCGAGGGGCCGTCCAAGGACGCGATGGTGCCCTCGCCGGTGATGCGCGCGATGGCTGGGGGCTCGCTCGCCAGGGTCGAGGAGCTCACCCGGATGGGCGCCGAGGTACAGGACGCGCTGATCACCGTGCTGTCGGAGAAGACGCTGCCCGTCGCGGAACTCGCCAGCGAGGTGCAGGCCGTCGCCGGGTTCAACATCATCGCCACCGCCAACGACCGGGACCGGGGCGTCAACGAGATGTCCTCGGCGCTGCGCCGGCGGTTCAACACCGTCGTGCTGCCGCTGCCGGCCACGGAGGACGTCGAGGTCGAGATCGTCAGCCGCCGCGTCGCCCAGCTGGGCCGCGCGCTGGACCTGCCGGCCGAGCCGCCGGCGGGCGCCGAGGTCCGCCGCGTCGTGCGGATCTTCCGCGAGCTGCGCTCCGGGGTCACCAGCGACGGCCGCACCACGGTGCGGACACCGTCGTCGACCCTGTCCACCGCCGAGGCGATCAGCGTGATCACGGGCGGGCTGACCCTGGCCGCCCACTTCGGCGACGGCAGGCTGTCGGCCGAGGACGTCGCCGCCGGGCTCGTCGGGGCCGTGGTCAAGGATCCCTCCACCGACCCCGTGGTCTGGCGGGAGTACCTCGAGGGCGTCGTGCGGGACCGCGACGGTTGGAAGGACCTGTACCAGGCCTGCTGGGATCTCGACACGGAGGCGCGCGGCAGATGAGCGTCACCGTCCTGGGCATCCGCCACCACGGGCCGGGCTCCGCACGGGCCGTCGAGGCGGCGCTCGCCGAGCTCGACCCGGACCTCGTCCTCGTCGAGGGCCCGGCGGAGGGCGACGCCGCCCTCGCGCACACCGGCTCGCTCACCCCGCCGGTCGCGCTGACGGTCTACGCCCGCGACGAACCGCGCGACGCCGCCTTCTGGCCGTTCGCCGAGTTCTCCCCCGAGTGGCGGGCGCTGCTGCACGGCGCCGCCACAGGCGTCCCGGTGCGTTTCATCGACCTGCCCTTCGGGCTCTCCCTGGCGCTGCGGCGCCAGGAGCGGGCCGAGGCAGCGGCCAGGGCCGTCGACGCCGATGCCGATGCCGGCGGCCCGGACGGCGCCGGTTCGCGCAGCGCCGACCCGCCCGGTGCCAGCTCCCCCGGTGATGCCGCTGGCGGTGACGGTGCGGGCGGTGCGGGCGGCGAGGGCGAGCCCGCGCACCTGGTCGAGGACGACCCGCTCGGATGGCTGGCACGGGCTGCCGGGCACGACGACCCGGAGCGCTTCTGGGAGGACCTCGTCGAACACCGCCGGCTCGCCCGGGCCGGTCCGGGTGAGCCGGGCCGGGACGGCGCCCTCGAGCTGTTCGCCGCGGTCGCCAACGCGATGACCGAGCTGCGCGACGAGGCCGGCCCGGGCGACCGGGTGTCCCCCACGCGGGTGGAGCACCGGCGGCGGGAGGAGATGCGCGAGGCGCACATGCGCCTGGAGATCCGCCGGGCCGGCTCGGGGGCGGACGCGGCCGCTCGGATCGCCGTCGTCTGCGGGGCCTGGCACGTGCCGGCGCTGACCGGGGCGGTGGGGCGGACGTCGGCCACCGCCGACCAGCGCACGCTGCGCGGCGTGCGAGCCGTGCGCACCGACACGACGTGGGTTCCGTGGACGCACGCGCGGCTCGCCGCGGAGTCCGGGTACGGCGCCGGGGTCGCGTCACCCGGTTGGTACCACCATCTGTGGACCTCGCGTGACCAGGTCACGACCCGCTGGGTGACCCGGGTGGCGGGGCTGCTGCGCGCCGCCGACCTGCCCGCGTCCTCCGCCTCGGTGATCGAGACCGTCCGTCTCGCCGAGGCGCTCGCCGCCGTGCGCGAGCGGGCCGTCCCCGGGCTGACCGAGCTGAACGACGCCGTGCTCGCCGGTCTGTGCGGGGGCGACCCGGTTCCGCTGGCGGTGGTGCGCGAACAGCTCGTCGTCGGGCGGGTGCTCGGCGCCGTCGGCGAGGACGTTCCGACCGTGCCGCTCGCCGCCGACCTCGCGCGCCTGCAGCGCCGGCTGCGGCTGCGGCCCGGGGCCGACGACCAGAAGATCCGGCTGGACCTGCGCAAGGACGTCGACCGGGAGCGCGGCCAGCTGCTGCGCCGGCTGCGCCTGCTCGACGTGCCGTGGGGGACGCCCGCGGCGACGTCGGGCACCGGGACCTTCGCCGAGGCGTGGACGCTGCGCTGGGAGCCGGAGTTCTCCGTCGCGGTGGTCGCCGCCGCCCGGTACGGCTCGACGGTCGCCGACGCGGCCACCGCGGTCATCACCGAGCGGACGGAGGCCGCCGCCGACCTGCCGGCCGTCACCGCCCTGCTCGAGGCCGCGGTGCTCGCCGGGCTGCCCGCGGCGATGGCGGTCGTCGCGGCCGGGCTGGAACGCCGCGCCGCCGGCACCGGCGACGTCGCCCACCTGATGGCGGCGCTCGCCCCGCTGGCCCGCATCCACCGGTACGGCGACGTGCGCGCGACCGACACGACGGGCGTCGCCGCCCTCGCCGAGAGCCTCATGGTGCGGATCTGCGCGGGGCTCCCGCCCGCCTGTGTGAGTCTCGACGACGACGCGGCGGACGCGATGGCCGCCGCGATCGACAGCGCCGACGGGGCGTTCCGACTGATCGCCGACCCCGAGCACGTCGAACGCTGGCACGTCGCCGTCCGCGCCGCCGCCGACATCCACGGTGGCAACAGCCTGGTCAACGGCAGGTGCACGCGGATCCTCTCGGACGCGGGTGACATCGACCAGGCCGAGGTGGCCCTCCGCCTCGACCGGGCGCTGTCCGCGGCGGGCGTCGCGCCGGCCGACGCCGCCCGCTGGCTGGAGGGCTTCCTCGGCTCCACCGGATCGGTGCTGGCCCGGGACCCGCGGATGCTCGGGCTCGTCGACGCCTGGCTGGCCTCGCTCACCGCCGACGCGTTCACCGTCGTCCTCGCGCCGTTGCGGCGGGTGTTCGCGGCCTTCACGGCACCGGAGCGCCGCATGATCGCCGAACGGGCCGGGTCGGGGCTGCCGCGGCCGGCCGGTGGCGGCACCGGCCCGACGACACCCACGGGCGGTCCGGCAGCGGGAGGTCCGGGAGGTCCGGGCGGTCCGGCGGCGGGCGGTCCGGCGGCCTGGGACGCCGACCGGGTCGCGCTCGTCCTGCCCGTCGTCGCGTCACTCCTCACGATCCCCGGTCTGGAAAGGACGGCCACACATGAATGAGCGCACTCCGGCGGGCGAGGGGCCCACCCACGCCGGCACCCGCGCCGGTGCCGCCGTCGCCGTCGCCGACGACACGGAGCGGTTGCGGCGCTGGCGCATGGTGCTGGGCGCGCCGGCCGCGCCCGTCCTGGACGGGCGGATCTCCCTGTCCGGCCCCGACGGGGAGATCGACGCGGCGCTCGGTGCCCTCTACGACGCGGACGCGGCCGGGGAGGGGCGCCGGCGGCGCTCGGGCGGTCTGGGCGCGTCGGTGCCGTCCGTGGCCCGCTGGCTGGGAGATATCCGGACCTACTTCCCGACCTCGGTCGTGCGCGTGCTGCAACGCGACGCGGTCGCTCGCCTGGGGCTCGGTCAGCTCCTGCTCGAGCCGGAGCTGCTCGCGGCCGCGGAACCGGACGTCCACCTCGTCGGGACGCTGCTGTCGCTGCGCTCCGCGCTGCCCGAACGCACCAGGGAGACCGCCCGCGCCGTGGTCCGGCGCGTCGTCGAGGACATCGAGCGGCGGCTGGAACAGTCGCTGCGCAGCGCCGTCCTGGGCGCCGTGGACCGGACGTCCCGCACCCGCACTCCCCGCCTGCCCGACGTCGACTGGGATCGCACCATCCTCGCGAACCTGCGCAACTACCAGCCTGAGCAGCGCACCGTGATCGTCGACCGGCTCATCGGCCACACCAGGGCGCGGCGCACCGCCGCCCTGCGGGACGTCATCCTGCTCATCGACCAGTCCGGGTCGATGGCGTCGTCCGTCGTCTACGCGGGGGTGCTCGGCGCGTCACTGGCGACGCTGCGGGCCGTGTCCACCCGGCTGATCGTCTTCGACACGTCGGTGGTGGACCTGACCGAGCAGCTCGACGACCCGGTCGACCTGCTGTTCGGCGTCCGGCTCGGCGGCGGAACCGACATCGACCGTGCCGTCGGCTACGGCGCGTCGCTCGTCACCCGGCCCACCGACACGGTCTTCGTCCTGATCAGCGACCTGATCGAGGGCGGTGACCAGTCGTCGCTGGTGGCCCGGCTGCGGGCGCTCGTCGAGGCCGGGGTGTGCGTCGTCGTTCTGCTCGCCCTGTCCGACGACGGCACCCCCGCCTACGATCACCGGCTCGCCTCCACCTGCGCTGAGCTCGGGGCGCCCGCGTTCGCCTGCACCCCGGACAGGTTCCCCGAGCTGCTGGCCACCGCGCTGCGCCGCGACGACGTCGGCCGCTGGGCCTCCGTCCAGGGGCTGGTGCGCCCGGCCTGACCGGGCGCCGGGGGCGCCGGGGCCGCCCGGATGCCGGGTCCGCGGGTTGGAATCTGTTGTCGGTTGAGCGCCAATTAGCGCCAGTAAGTGCCGTATGGTCGTAGGTGTGAACCTCAAGGAGTGGGCTGTCGTGAACGGGGTCGGGTACTCGACCGCCCGGCAGTGGTTCCTTGACGGCAAGCTGCCAGTGCCCGCTCGCCGTGTCGGGAGGTTGATCCTCGTTGAGGAACCCGCGCGGTCGGCTACCGGCACGACGGCGGTGTACGCCAGGGTGTCGTCCGCTGACCAGAAGTCGGACCTGGACCGACAGGTCGCGCGGGTCGTCACCTGGTCGGCCGGGCGGAACCTGCCCGTCGGCAAGGTGGTCACCGAGGTCGGGTCGGCGTTGGGCGGCGACCGGCGGGAGTTCCTCGCGTTGCTGGGTGACCCGCGGGTGTCCACGATCGTCGTCGAGCACCGCGACCGGTTCGCCTGTTTCGGCGCCGAGTACGTCGAAGCCGCCCTCGCCGCCTGCGGTCGACGGCTGCTGGTCGTCGATCCGATGGAGGTCGACGATGACCTTGTCCGGGATGTCACAGAGATCCTGACGTCGATGTGTGCCCGGCTGTACGGGCGCCGCGGCGCTGCGGACAGGGCCCGTCGGGCTGTCGAGGCTGCTACCGGGGCTGTTGAATGAACACGCTGCAGGCGTACCGGTTCGCTCTCGACCCGAACAACACGCAGCGTGCGGACCTGCACCGGCATGCCGGGGCGGCCCGGTTCGTGTTCAACTGGGGTCTGGCCCGGGTGAAGGCCGCCCTGTCGCAGCGGGAGGCGGAGCAGACCTATGGCCTGACCGGCGACATGCTCACCCCCGTGCCCTGGACCCTGCCCGCGCTGCGCCTGGAATGGAACAAGGCCAAGTCGAGCGTGGCGCCCTGGTGGGCCGAGTGTTCCAAGGAGGCGTTCTCCGCCGGGCTGGACCGGCTTGCCCGGGGGCTGAAGAACTTCACCGACTCCCGGAAGGGGAAGCGGAAGGGCCGCCGGGTCGGGTTCCCCCCGGTTCAAGAAGCGTGGGAAGGCCCACGACTCGTTCCGCTACAGCACCGGCTCCTACGGCCCGGCCGGGGACCGGCATGTGAAGCTGCCCCGGATCGGCCGGGTGAAGGTCAGCGAGGCGATGGGCGCGTTGACCGGCCGGCTTGCTGGTGGCGGGGCCCGGCTGTTGGGTGCGACCGTGTCGAGGGCGGCGGGCCGGTGGTTCGTGTCGTTCACGGTGCAGGTCGACCGGGAGGTTCCCACCGGCCCGTCGGGGCGACAGCGCACAGCCGGGCCGGTCGGTGTCGACCTCGGGGTGAAGCATCTCGCTGTGCTCTCCACTGGCGAGACGGTGCCGAACCCGAAGCATCTGACCGGGTCGCTGCGCCGGCTGCGCACCGCATCGCGGGCCTACGGCCGGTCGAAACCCGGTAGCGCGGGACGGGCGAAGCGGGCCGCCCGGCTCGCTCGTATCCACGCCCGGGTCGCCAGCCGGCGCCGTGACGGGCTGCACAGGCTCACCACCCGGCTCGCGAAAACCCACGACACGATCGTGGTGGAGGACCTGCATGTGGCCGGGATGGTACGTCACCGGCGGCTGGCCCGCGCCGTCTCCGACACGGGGATGGCCGAGGTCCGCCGCCAGCTCTCCTACAAAACGTCGTGGTACGGGTCGGCACTGGTCGTCGCGGACCGCTGGTACCCGAGTTCGAAGACCTGTTCCGGCTGCGGCTGGCAAGACCCAAACCTGTCGCTGTCGGACCGCACCTTCGCCTGCCAGTCCTGCGGGCTGGTGATCGACCGTGACCTGAACGCCGCGGTCAACCTGCGTCACCTCGTCGCCGCCAGTACGTCGGAGACGGTAAACGCCCGTGGAGCCGACCGTAAGACCCAGCCTGCTGGGCGGGTGGCTGTGAAACGGGAATCCGGCACCGCGCAAGCGGATCAGACCGGGGGTGCCTCACCGAGAGGCGAGGCGGCATGACCGGGCGCTACCAGGCGCTCACATGCAACGGTGAGAGCGAGCAGATCGTCGGGAAGGCCATCAAGGGCCGTCGCGACGACATCGTCCTGGCCACCAAGTGCTTCAACCCGATGGGCGGGGACCGCAACCGCCGCGGTGCCTCCCGCCGGTGGATCACGCGCGCCGTCGAGGACAGCCTCCGCCGCCTCGACACCGACTACATCGACCTCTTCCAGATCCACCGGCATGACTGGAACACCGACCTGGAAGAGACCCTCGGCGCGCTGAACGACCTCGTGCACCAGGGCAAGATCCGTTACCTGGGCTCGTCGACGTTTCCCGCGGACTGGATCGTCTGACCCGGCGCCGGCCGTCCGGCCGCGGTCAGGGCGCCGCCGGGGGATCGGTCGCGGGGGGCGTCCCGGGCGCGTCGCCGGACGCCTCCGCGTGCCGCTCGAGGAGCCGGGCGCGGATCTCGTCCGGGGTGTAGGCACGGCGGGTCCGCTCAGAGCGTGCCAGCACAGCCCCGCCGGCGGCGACCCCGACGACGCCGGCCAGCCCCAGCACCTTCCACCAGCGGCCCGCGCCCGATCCGAAGCTCGGTTTCCACCTCTGCATCCGCCCAGGCTACGGAGACGGGCGCGACCTCCTACGCTGGGGGACATGGGCGGACGTCCGCTGACCCTCGACCAGGCGGTGGAGCTCAGCCGCACCGGTGACGTGTGGATCTTCCGTGGCCGGAGTCCCGCCGACCGGGCGATCCAGATGACGACGAACAGCCCGGTGAACCACGTCGGGATGGCCGTCGTCCTCGACGACCTGCCGCCACTGATGTGGCACGCGGAGCTCGGTCGGTCGCTTCGTGACGTCTGGTCCGGCAGCCACCACCGCGGAGTGCAGCTGCACGACCTCCGCGAGGCCGTCGTCGTGTGGGGCGCGCGGTACGGCCAGCGGGCCTGGCTGCGCCAGCTCGAGCCGACGGCGGGCCGTGAGGCCGAGGAGGCCGTCCTGCGCACGGTGGCCCGGCTGGACGGCACACCGTTCCCGTCCACGGCCCGGCTCGCCACCCGGTGGCTGGGGGGCCGGCTGCCGGCGCCGCGGACGTTCCGGCGCCGCCGGGCCCGGACCGGTCCGGATTCCGCGCCGGCCGCCGGCCCGGAGTCGGCCGCCGGCGCGGAATCCGGTGCCGGTGTCGAGACCGGGGGCGGGCTGGAGTCCGCCTACTGTGCCGAGGTCGTCGCGCTCACCTACGAGGCGATGGGGCTCCTGGAGCCGGGCCGGCGGCCGAACTGGTACGACCCGGGCCGGTTCTGGAGCGGCGACGACCTGCGGCTCGCCGGCGGCCACCGCCTCGGGGTCGAGATCGCCGTCGAGCTGCCGGCCCCGCCGAGCCGTGGGTGAACACCACGAACACCACGAAGCCGAAGCCGGCACCGAGCCCGGGGGAACGCGTGCCGCCCCCGAAGCCCGTGGCGGTCCGCCACGGGCTCCCCGCATCACGGACCGGTCAGGAGTTGCCGGCGGGGACGAGCTCGACGACGGGGATGACCCTGGACGTCGCCTCCTGCAGCACCTCGAACTGCGGGTACCGCCGCGCCTGGCGGGCGTACATCGAGCTGCGCTCCGCACCGTGCAGCTCGGTGGCCGTGACCCGGAGGACCTGGCCGTCGACCTCGATCGTGGCGTTCGGGTCCGCCCGCAGCTGTTCCATCCAGTGCGGATCCTCGTCCGCGCCGTCGTTGGCCGCGAACACGAAGTAGCGGCCGCGTTCGGCGTAGAAGTTCAGCGGGCTCACGTGCGGCGACCCGTCGGCCTCCGGACCACTGTCCAGCAGCAGCAGGGTGGCGCCCTCGAACCTGCCGGCGGGCCGGCCGCCGTTGGCCCGGAACTCCTCGATGAACTCCTTGATCTCCTGCGCACTGTACATCTTCCTGCTCATCGTCCTGCTTCCTTCTCGTTGTGCCAGGGCCCGGCACCTGCTCGCCGTCCCAGGCCCTGAAGCCGTGCCGACTCCGCGCGAAGCACTCTGATTACGTCCCGGGCCCGGCCGGCCACTGTGCGACGTCCTTCACGCGACGTGAGCCACGCTGCATCCGGCAGGCCGGTATCCGGCCACGGGGTCACGCGGGGGCGCGTTCGGAGGCCTGGGCCGCGCGGTGTTCGCCCGAAGGTGGCGACACGCGACGCAATGCTCCAATCCGACCTCGCGCTCCAGGTGAAGATCAGCTAATTACCGTTCGAAGTCGCCGCGCCAGGCGCAGGACTTCGGGAGGAAAAGGTGCGTTTCCGTAGGACGCTGGTCTCGCTGGCGGCCGGAGGGATGCTGTGCTCCGCAACGGCCCCGGCCGCCGCCGACGCGATCTCACCGCCGAAGATCCAGCCCTTCGATGAATGTTCTGCGGCGGACTACCAGAACGATCCCCGGCTGGGGCCGGCAAAGCTTCCGTTCTTCGGCGACGTCGGTGATGAGGTCGACGACTACTCGCGGACCGGCGGCCATTCGGCCGATCAGTTCCTGGGTACCTGGTGGGACCCGTCCGCCAGTTTCTCGCCGTTCCCGTCCATACCGGGGAACTGGATCTTCCCGCCGGCGGACGGCTATTACATCAACCCGGACGGCTCGCCGATCAGGACCGAGGTGTCGCTGGTTCCGGGCCAGCGGATCGACCGTTTCGGCCTGCCGCGCGGCAGCTTCCTCTCGCCTCGGGGGACGGACTACGAGAACAGGTCGATCCCGCCGTCCAACCTCGACGACGCCGCGGATCCGGGCGACTGCAATTACCACGCCTACCAGGTGGTCCGGGAGTTCCGGGTGTTCTCCGGGGCGATCCGCCCGTGGTTCGACCAGCCCGGTAACGGCCTGCAGTACCAGGTCGTGTGTTCACTCGTCCCGGGGGGGACTACGTCGCCACGGTGCAACCAGACGACGGGAAACCTGCAGGTCCAGTACCTGCTGGACAACAAGTACCTCGTGGAAGTTCCCACGGACGACCGGATCGTCTGACCCGCCGGCCCGCCTCGGTGAAACGGGCTCGGCCGGCGGGCCCGGTGGGCTACCGGCCGAGCATGGCCTCCAGCGCGATGTTGTCGGCGTCGCGGAAGGCGAGGATCCACCCGAACGGAAGCTCCTGGGTGGGGGTGAACACGGCCCCGGCCTTGGCCAGCCTTTCCTCGAGGACGTCGAGATCGGTCATGCTCTCGACGGAGAAGGACAGGTGGTCGAGGCCGGGCCGGGTCTCGTCGAACAGGTCCGCGCCGCCGCCGTCGTGTTCGCGCAGAACGATGCTCAGGCCGCCGGGAAGAACACCGTGGGCGAAGGACGTCGTGTCACCGCGGCCCCGCACCAGCTCCTTCCAGTCGAGAATCTCGGTGTACCAGCGGCAGCTGATGTCCAGGTCCCGCACTGTCAGGCTCACGTGTGACACACCGCTGAGCGGCATTTCCGTCCTCCAGGTCTCGGACAGCCGGACCGGCGTGCTTCGGCCTGCGCCGGCCCGCCGGGGTGTTTCGTGCCTCGGCGGCTCGTGCGGCCGTCCGGGCAGGGCCGACTGTAGGGAAGGGCGTCATCGGGTGCGCGATCCGAACGGCCTTCCTGTACACCGGGCCGGCCGCGTCCGCGACGGCCGGTCTCAGCGCGAGGCGCCGGGGTGCGCGCCGAGTTCCGCGGTGAGCGCGGCGATGAACCGGTCCCGCCGCGGCGCGGGGAGTTCCGGGTAGGCAGGCAGGAACACCAGGCCGGTCAGGACTCGCCGAGCGCCCGGTGGGGCGGGTTCGACGGCGCCTATCTGACTGGTGGTCGGCGCCGCGTCGACGCCCGCCGCCCGCAGCGCCTCGACCACGCGGGCCGGGTCGTCGACGATGACGGGGAACAGCCAGTAGGTGTGGTGTTCCGCGGCCCCGCCGGGACGGAACACCTCCGGTGGCAGCGCGCCGGCGAGCGCCTCGCCGGCGGCGGCGCGCCGTCGCAGCCGGTTCGCGGGGAACCGGGCCAGGCGCCGGGTCACCGTGCGGGCGAGGGCCGGGCAGGGCCGGCGCTGCAGCCAGCCGGTGAACCCCCGTTCGTCCCGTGGCACCCGGGAGCGCATCAGTGCCTGCGGGTCCCGCCGTCGCGCACCGCCGAAGAGCAGGCCGTAGGGCCGGGGACGGGACAGCGCCAGCGCGACGACGCATACGACGGCCCGTCTGGCGTACTCGCGCCGGGACTGCGCGGGCCACCGCTCCTGGCGGGCGCGCATGTCGGCGGCGAGGTCGGGCCGGCGGGTCCAGGCGACGGCGCCGCCGAGCGCGGTGGCGGTCTTGAGCAGGCCGAAGCTGAACAGGGACACGTCGGCGCGCGGGTCGCCGCGGTCGGCCGGCCCCTGGATCGACTGGGCGCAGTCCTCGATGAGCAGCAGGCCGTGCGCGCGGGCGGCCCGGGCGGCGGCGTCGAGGCTGGACCGCGCGCCGAACAGGTGGGTGACGACGAGCGCGCGCGTCCGATCGGTGATCGCCGCGTCGAGCGCAGCCTCGTCGACGGCGAGCGTGAGCGGATCGATGTCGACGGGGACGGGCCGCAGGCCGTGTAACTCGATGATCCTGATCATGTCTGGGTGGGTGACGGCAGAGATCGCGACGTCGCTGCCCGCCGGGAGGCGCGCGGCGCTCAGCAGCAGGTGGAATGCGGACCGCACGGACAGGCACAGGAGGCCGTCGGCGTCGGCGTCGGGGCCTGGGCGGTCACGGGGGCTGTCGAGGTCTGGATGTGGCCCGTGCCCCCTCCGGCCGATCACGGACGGTGCGCCGCGCCGCCTGACTCCGGCGGTCAGCGCGTACATCGCTCCGGCCACGGTGCAGTCGATGCGGTGCGTGGGGAAGAGGTTCACAGGTAGTATTTACCAGGGCATATGGGTTATCCATCGTACGAAGTGCTTGTCGTGGAGCATGCGCGCCCGGCGCCGCGCCGCCCGCGGGCCGACCACCACCATCCGCGGCGGCGACGGAACAGCGCGGTTGTGGAACATTGCGGACGGGTAGACAGTCGGGCGTCGACTCAATGAGATCCATGGACGCCCCGAGAACGGCGAGCCGGACCAGCCCCAGCCGTCGACTGATCAAGGCCACGCACAGGCACTGCTAACCGGCCCGTATTTGTCCTGGCCGCAGTCGTGATCTTGCGTAGTGGGTGGGGGGTCGGGCAGTCACTGGATAACAACGCTGCGGGTAGTCCGGTCCCCGGGTAGCCTCCCCACGTGCATTCCGGTATCTGTGTGCCCAATCTCGGTGAATTCGTGGATCCGCGCCGGGTCATGGACCTGGCGCGGCGAGCCGAGACCGCGGGGTGGGACGGCTTCTTCGTCTGGGACCACGTGGTCTTCCCCTACGGCCCCGCCCAGGAGGTGGCCGACCCCTGGGTGCTGCTGACCACGGTGGCGCTGGCGACCGAGCGGATCAGGTTCGGCCCGCTGGTCACCCCGGTGGCGCGGCGGCGTCCCGGGTCGCTGGCCCGCCAGACCACGTCGCTGGACCGGCTCTCCGGGGGGCGGCTGGTGTTCGGCGCGGGGCTCGGCTGGACGCTGCCCGCGGAGTACGGCACCTGGGGCGAACCGGTCGAGCCCCGGGAGGTGGCGCTGCGGCTGGACGAGGGCCTGGCGGTGCTGGCGGGGCTCTGGTCGGGGGAGCGCGTGGACTTCCGCGGCGAGTACCTGACCGCCACCGACGTCACGTTCCTGCCCACCCCGGTGCAGCGCCCGCGGCCGCCGGTCTGGATCGGCTGCAACTGGCCGAACCGGCTTCCGCTGCGTCGCGCGGCCCGGTGGGACGGCGTCGCCCCGATGATCATCAACCCGCGGGACGGTTCCGCGGAACCGACGGCTGCCGCGGTGGCCGAGATCGTCGCCACCGTCAGCGAGTACCGGGCCGCCGCCGGGCAGGGCGCCGGCAGCGAGCCCGGCAGTCGGCAGCGGGCCGGCGGCGAGGTGTTCGACGTGGTGATCACCGGGCGGACCGGGCCGGATGAGCCGGGCGCGGCGCGGGAGACGGTCGAGTCGATCGCGGCGGCCGGCGCGACCTGGTGGCTGGAGGGCTTCCGCCCGGCGCCCGGGGAGTACGCCGCCGCCCTGCGGAGAATCGAGGCGGGCCCGCCGCTCTAGAACGGGACCGCAGTTCTGGAACGGGCCAGCCGCGGTGATTCGCTGGCCGTCGGAACGGTTGGCGGATCACCGCGGCTGGGATGACCGGGCGGCGGGCGCTTCGGGCCGGCCGGCACGGAGCGGCCGGCCGGCCGGGCCCGAACGGCCTCAGACGCGGTAGAGCTTGGTGGCGTTCTCGCCCATGACCTTGCGCTGTGTCTCCGGGCGCAGCGAGCCGACCTGCTCGGCGACCATCTCGAGCGGGTTCGGGTGCAGGCTGGTCGGGTGCGGGAAGTCCGTCTCGAACATGATGTTGTCCTCGCCGACGGTGTCGACGAGGTGCTGGAGGTCCCCGCGGCCCTTCTCGAACCAGAAGGTCGCGTACCAGTTCGACGCGAAGTACTCCGACGGCCGCTTCTGCAGCTTGTGGAAGTACTCCGGCGCGTTCTCCTCGAGCTCGTAGTCCATCGCCTCGAGCATGAAGGGGATCCAGCCGATGCCGCTCTCGACCGAGACCATCTTCAGGTTCGGATGGCGGTCGAACATTCCCGAGTAGCAGCTGTTGAGCAGCAGCCGGGAGTTGTTCTGGAACAGCGACGCACCGCCGATCGCCGGCTTCACGTAGTCGTCCTGGCTCGGCCAGTAGGTCGTGCCGAAGTAGGACAGCGAGGTCTGGCTGGCGCCGATGTGGAAGTGCACCGGCAGGTTCAGCCCGGCACAGACCTCCCAGAACGGGTCCCACGCCGGGTCGCCCAGGTCCGGTGAGCCGGAGTCCTGCGGGTCGGCGGTCATGTTGACCCCGCGGTAGCCCATCTCCGCGCAGCGCTGGGCTTCGCGCACGCAGGCCGCGATGTCCCACGCCGGCATGATCGGCATGGGGAGCAGCCGGTCGCCCGACCCCGCCTGGACCTCCGCCATCGCGTCGTTGTAGAGCTCCACGCAGAGCCGGACGACCGTGGGGTCGTCGACCGCGTTGAACAGGTTCTGGCCGCCGATGCCGATGGCGTTCGGGTAGACCACCTGGGTGTCGATGCCGAGCTCGTCCATCAGGGTGATCCGCCGGCCGGCGTCCCACGCCGCGGGGTGGACGCTCTCGATGCCCCAGTCCCCGCCCTGGGAGTCCTTCCACGGGTGCTTCTTGCCGTCGTGGTCGATCGTGCCACCGGAGCCCGCGCGGCCGAAGGACTTGCCGGCGACGACCCACATGTCCTGGCCGTTGATCCGCTGGACGTGCGGGACCTTGTCCTCGTAGCCCTTCGGGGCCCGCTCGGTGAACAGGTCATGGCGCTCGGTCATGTGGGAGTCGGCGTCAACTACTCGTAAACCTTCGACCAACTTGACCACGGCGTGCCTCCCGGTGTCGACGCAGCGCCCCCGCCTGTCCGGGCGCTCCAGCCGAACGTAACTCACTACGACATGACTGGCAATTTCCAATTTTTAATCTACGATCAAGCATGTGGGTCGCCGGGGCTGCGACCATGAGGGCGTGGCCGAACATGCCTTGAAACGAGCCAGGACGAGCCGCGCCGTGGTCGAGTGGGTGCACCGGCAGATCTTCGACGGGCGCCTGCGCCCCGGCGACCGCATCGACGTCGAGAGCATCAGCGCGACCCTCGGCGTCAGCCCCACGCCCGTCCGCGAGGCCCTGGTGCTGCTCGAGCGGGACGGCGTCGTCTCCACCCAGGTGCACCGGGCCGCGTTCGTCGAGCACTTCGACGCCCGTACGCTGCGCGCCGACTTCCACGTCTTCGGCCTGCTCAGCGGCGTCACGGTGTCCCGGATCGCGCGTGGCCGCGACCCGGGCGTCCTCGCCGAGATGCAGCGCATCCTCGGCGAGCTGCGGGCCACGCCGGCGGAGGCGCGCACCCGCTGGTACGAGCTCACCACCGAGATGGTCCTGTTCCAGCACCGGGCCGGCGGCACCCCCCGGCTGCGCGCCGACCTGCGCGGCTTCGGTGACTTCCTCGACTGGACGGCCCGCCAGAGCGACCAGCGCGACCACGCCGAGGTCGTCCGGGCGCACGAGCTCGTCATCGACGCCATCGCCGCCGGCGACGAGCACGGCGCCGCCCAGGCCCGTCTCGCGGACGCCCGGGCCGTGGCCGAGGAGGTCATCCGCGAGTTCGTCCGGCGGGGGGTGCTGTCCGCCGAGGCGGGCGCGGTCGGAACTGGCTGAGCACGCTGCCCGCGGCGCGAGTGGTTGCCGGACGAGCGGTTACCGGACGACGACCCGGACGCGGGCGAGGTTCTGCACGAGGCCGAAGGGCGCCTTCGGGTCGCCGTTGCGCTCGGAGGTCACCCGTACCACCGGGAAGTAGGTCCCGGGCCTGGTGAAGGTGTGGGCGATGGTCAGCCGCGCCGCACGGTCGATCTTGTCGAGCTCGGAGTGCTCCGGGTAGCGTCCGGTGCCGTCGAAGTCCCATTCCACCTTGATGATCTTTCCGGTGTCCGGGGGTGTCTCCGCCTGCACGGAGAGAGTGACCGGTTGGCCGGCGGCGGCGTCGGCGCGGGCGGCGGGCCTGACGTCACGGGTCCCGACCCTGCTGACGGCGAGGGTGACGGTCGGCTGGACGCCCCTGCGCTCCGCGGCGGTCGCCGCCGGGTGCACCTGCGTGTCGCCGTCCACGGTGTAGGCGGTGCTGGCCGGAGGCGCGGTCCCGTTCGCGACCCACTCGTCGAGGTGGAGGAGGGCCTGCTGGAGCTCGCCGTCGTAACTGACAAGGTGCGTTTCGGCCGCCGGGTTGAGCGGCTGGGTGTGTCCGGCGTTGTCCATGAACCACACGCGGTAGTTGTCGTTCAGCTTCGATCCGAGCGTGGCCTTCGCCTGCCTGGCGTACCAGTCCGCGGGCCAGGGGAACGCCTCGACGTCCATCAGGGAGGCCAACATGATCATCTTGCCGTGGAACTTCCCGGTGGGAACCCCGCCGCTCACCGCCTGGGTGAACGTCGGCCCGGCCAGTACCGTCCGTTGCGGATAGAGCGGAGCGCCGTTCGCGTCGCGGAACTGGTTCCAGCCGTACAGGTCGCGCGACGGGACCTGGTAGCGCTGGTAGTACTGCAGCGCGAGGAACCACGAGTTGTCGATGCGCACGCGGTCACCCGGCCTGATCGCGCCGGTCACCGCGGAGTCCGCGTTGTCGCCGAAGGTCACGGTGTCACCGTCCGAGCCTCCCAGCGGGACTGTCTTGCCGGCGGCGGCACCGCTGACGACGACGATGTCCGCGCCGGTCAGGTCACCGGTCGGTGCGGCGGAGAGCCTCAGCCCGCTGCCCGGGTCGCCGGTGAGTGCGGTGACGTCGGCCTCGAACCGGACCCGAGCCGTCCCGGCCGACGACGCCGGGTCGGTGCCCGCGTAGCCCGGCCTGGTCCAGAAGTCGTCGACGTAGCTCGCGTCGAGGATGCGGACACCCCCGCCCACCGCGGAGAACGCCCCGCCGTCCAGGTTCGCGTAGTTCCACCAGCCACGAAGCGGGAATCCAAGCCGTGTCGCCTCCCGGAGCACCGCCTGCTGCTCCTTGTTCAGGCCGGCATAGGGGTCGCCGCTGCCGCCGGGCTCCATCGCGTCGACGATCTGGGGGAACTTGTCGTGGAGCACCCGTAGCCCCAGCAGTTCCACGGTCATGCTGCTGGGGATCGAGTTCCCGGTCCCGGGCACCATGGGCACGCCGCCGTCCCACACGCCCTCGGTCTTCTCCAGTGCGCCCATCGTCTGGTACGCGCCGCCGCTGGCCCCGTAGATGTAGCCGCGCGGCCGGGCCGAGTCGCCGTACACCTGCGCCGCGACGACGCGGGAGAACTTCGCCGACGCCGCGTTGACGCGGTACCCCCCGAGCTCACCGGCTCCGGGCAGGCCCCCGGCGTTGTTGGTGGCCACGGCGTAGGCGCCGTTCGTGACGGCGAAGGCGATGGTTCCCGGCAGGGCGTCCTCGGTCCCCAGCGTGGGGTAGGTGTACTCGAAGAAGCGCCCCTCGTACCGGTCCGGGAAGTAGAAGGCGAATTTGGCCTTCGTGTCCCGGAACCCGCCGTGGACGTAGCGAAAGCTCACCGTGACGTCCGTCGCCGGATCGGTGGCCTTCCGGCGCTCGTCCACATCGACGTACGGCCGGGTCAGCTCGGGGTCGACGCACGACCCGGTCACGATCAGGGGGCCGTCCGGCGCGGCCGGCTCGCAGGACGGGCCCACGAGCGGCCCCGCGTCGATGTCCAACGGGTGCCCGAGGTTGGTCCACACCGGTCGCGGGGCGGGCGCCGCGTCGTCCGATGACGACGAGCAGGAGGCCGTCATCGAGACCGCGCCGGTGATCAGCAGTATCGCGGAGCCCGTCAGCAGCGGCCGGGTGCGACGCCGGCGCGTACCGGCGCCCGAGTCCCCCCGGGAGCCTCGTAAGCCTCGGTCGTCTTCCGTCGTCTTCGGTCGGGCCTGTGCCGCCCGTGTGCCTCTGGTTTCGAGGTACCTGGCCAACGCTGTCACCGCGTTCCCTTCGATCCGGCGCCGCCGATGTCGCCAAAGCGCCAACCGGCCGGGCGCGCTGGGAAGTGCTGCCGCTGGTCGGACGACCAGGACACGGGCGAGGTCCTCCGTTGGCTGGCAGGCGTTCCCTACGCGCCCCGCGGCGCCTCGGATCCGGGACCAGCCACGGCGAAAAGGATCTTTCCCCCAACAAAAATTGAGCAAAGCATAAAGGCAAGACCCGAACAAGGCCGAGACTCGCCGGTGTGTGGGGTCGAGCGTGTCGATAAGGAGTAAAAGTTAGCTCGAACTCAATGTTGGGATGCGTATCGTCTGGGCATGGCTTCCACGGCCGGTCGCGCGCGCGGCCGTTACGCGCGCACGGCCGGCCGTCGGCGGGAGATCGCCCAGGCCGTCCTCGACCTGGTTGAGGAGAAGGGGCACGCGGGGGTGACGACCGCCGAGGTCGCGAGGCGGGCCGGCACCAGCGAGGCCACGGTGCTCTACCACTACCCGAGCCGGGATCACCTGCTGGTCGCGGCGCTGGAGCGGGACGAGGAACTCACGGTGCTCCAGGCCGAGCGGGACGGCGTGCGGCCGGCCGCCGGCCTCGCGGGACTCGACCTTGACGTCCTCGGTGAGCATGCGCAGGCCGCGGCACGGCGGGAATCGCTGCTGCGGCTGCGCGTCGCCCTCGCCGGTCTTGCCGCGACCCCCGGTCATCCGGCCGCGGACTACTTCGCCCGCCACCGCCGGGTCGCGATCGAGACCTACGCCGGCCTCGTCGCCGAACGCCAACGGCGCGGCCAGGCGCACCCGAGCCTCGACCCGGTGGAGGTGGCACGGCAGGTCATGGCCACCTGGGAAGGCCTCAACGCCCAGTGGCTCCTCGCACCGGACTTCGACCTCGGGGCCACCCTCGTCAGCGCGTTCCGCAGACTGTCCGGCCAGAACTGGATGGAGGCCGCCCGCGCGGTGCTGGAGCCCCCCACGGGCATCTGACGGCCGTGCCCGCCTGCCCGCTCCCGTCGGCCCGTCCGCATGTACCTCGGCGATGTCGCCGCCGCGCAGCGCGATCCGCGGCGGGCGGCCGAGCACTACGCCGCGGCGGCCCGGCTGGCCCGCCGGGCCGGCGCCGTGCACTACGCCGTCCGAGCGGAGGCGTCGCTTCGCGGGTGCGCGACGGGGCCGCCATGAACCGGATCATGATTTGGCGCAGGCCTTCGCGACCAGCGGTCACAACCCGCGTCGGATCGCCCCCGGCCGTTGCTCAGGACACCGGGCTCCCGGTCCGCGCGAGGTGCTCGTGCAGGAGCCGGATGGCGGCCGCGCCGTCGGCGACGGCTGAGGCGACCCGCCGGACGGCGCCGACGCGGACGTCGCCGACGGCGAACACACCCGGCCTGCTGGTCTCCAGCACCTGGGGCGGCCGGTCCCGGCCGGTCGCCCGTCCGGCGTCGTGGCCGGTGAGGACGAAACCGTCGGCGTCGAGCGCGACGGCGCCCGCGAGCCATCCGGTGTTCGGCCGCGCGCCGGTGAGGATGAACAGCGCCTGGGCCGGGAGCGTGCCCCGCGCCCCGGAGTGGTTCTCCCGGACGACGACCTCCCGCAACGTGCCGTCCCCGACGACGCCCGCGACCTCGGTGTGCGCCAGGACGACGACCCGGGGATGGCGGCTGATCCGGTCGACCAGGTAGCGGGACATGCGCTCACCCGGCTCGTCCTCCCGCACCACCAGGTAGACCTCGGTGGCCACGTCGGCGAGCAGGAGGGTGGCCTGCCCCGCCGAGTCGCCGCCGCCGACGACCGCGACCGGACGTCCACCGCACAGCCGGGCCTCCATGAGGGTCGCCGCATAGTGGACGCCGGCGCGCTCGAACCGCTCGATCCCACGGGTATCGATACCTGTGGGATCGGCACCCGTGGCATCCGTACCCGTGGCCTCGGTGCCCGCGATGTCGAGACCGTTGTACCGGGCACCGGTGGCGATCACCACCGTCCGACTGATCATCTCGAGGGGCAGCCCGCCGGGGTCGTAGCGGACGACGTGCAGGTCGCCGTCCGGCCGCAGGGCGAGGGCTGTGGCCGGGACGCTGATCTCCGCCCCAAGTCTGTTCGCCTGGACGACGGCCCGGTCGGCGAGCTCCCGGCCGGAGATCCCGTCCGGGAACCCGAGGTGGTTCTCGACGCGGGACGAGTCGCCGGCCTGCCCGCCCGTCCCGACCGCGTCGAGGACCGTGGTGGTCAGCCCCTCCGCGGCCGCGTGGACCGCGGCCGCGAGCCCGGCGGGCCCGGCCCCGACGACCAGCACGTCCCGGATGGGGGCTCCCGGCCGCGCCGCCGGCAGGCCCAGGGCCCGGGCCAGCTCGGAGTTGCTCGGGTTGCGTAGCACCAGCCCGCCGAACCAGATCACCAACGGGGTGTCGCCGGGCGGCACGTCGGCGGCGCGCAGCATCCGCTCGCCGTCCCGGTCCTGTTCCAGGTCGACGAAGCGGTACGGCAGCCGGTTGCGGCAGGCGAACTCGCGCAGCCGGCGGCTGTCCGGGCTGAACCGGGAGCCGATCATCCAGAACCCGGCATCCAGGCCGACCGGCATCGCCCGGCGCTGGAAGTAGGCGCGCACGATGTCGTCGCCGAGCGGGGCATCGGCCGCGGGCGGCGCCGGATGCGACATGGCGCTCGGTCAGCCGGCGCCGGATGAGTCGGCGGCTCCGAAGGAGCTCTGCCCGAAGGGCGTCGGAGCGTCCGGCAGGCCGCCGCCGGACTCCTCGGCCCGCCGCGCCTTCCCGCCGCCTCCCTTGGACTCGGCTCCCTTCGACCCGGCTCCCGAGCGGCCGCCCCGCGAGGACCCGGCCCGCGCGGAACCAGCCTTCGCGGAGTCCGTTCGCGTGGAGTCCGCTCGCGGGGAGTCAGCCTGCGTGGAGTCCGAATCTTCGGAGTCGTCCTGGGAGAGTTCGCCGGCCGAGCTGTCGATGGTGCGGCCTGGCTCGGCCGACGGCGCGGAGATCTCGATACGGCGGGGCTGGCTACGGCGGGCCTTCGCCAGCCGGACGGTCAGGAGGCCGTCGTCGAGGCTGGCGTTCACCTCGTCCGGGTCCACCTCGCCGGGCAGCAGGATGACGTGCTCGAACTGCCCCACCCGGCGGGTCTGGCGGCGCAGCGTGCCACGGCGCTCCCGTTCCCTGATCTCTCCGGTGACGAACAGCTCGCTGTCCCGGAGGTCGATCGAGAGATCCTCGGCCCGGGCCCCGGGCAGCTCGAGCTCCACGACGAACTCGCCGGCGGTCTCCTCGACGTCCACCGCCGGCGCCAGGCCGGCCAGCACGCCGTAGGGCCGCCGTTCGCCGCCGCCGGTGACGTCGCCGAGCAGGCTGCCCATGCGGGTCCAGGCGTCCTCGATCTCGCGGAGCGGATCCCATCGGATGGTCGGTACCTGGCGGCCGGATCCTGCGCGCACGGGGTTGGTCATGATTCACTCCCTGGCCATTACTCATGTTCCTGGGCGGCCTACTTCCTGGGCGGCCTACCCGTCAATCGTCGGCGGGGTCCGCCCGGTCGGCAAGCCGCCCGGCCGTGACCCGTTCAGGCGGCCATTTCTGATCTCCTGTTCGGGCAACCATTTCTGATCTCCCGGTCCGGTACGTGGTGTTGCGAGGCCCGTCGGGCTGGTCCTACCGTTAGTCGAAAGCGCTTTGCGTAGCCGAAGGTACTTCGCCGCGTCCCCGCCACCTATTTGCCGGAAGAACTCCCACCGGGAGGACATCGTGGGAAAGGCAGTTGGAATAGACCTGGGGACGACCAATTCGGTCATCGCGGTCGTCGAGGGCGGCCAGCCGACGGTCATCCCCAACGCTGAGGGCTCGCGCACGACGCCGTCGGTGGTCGCGTTCACCGAGGGTGGCGAGCGGCTGGTGGGGGAGCTGGCCCGACGGCAGTCGATCCTGAACCCCAAGGGCACGATCACCTCGGTCAAGCGCTTCGTTGGACGTCGCCACAGCGAGGTCGCCAGCGAGCTGCGGACGGTCACCTTCGATCTCGCCCCGGGCAAGGACGACGCCGTGCGGATCATGGTGCGCGGGCGGCAGTACGCGCCCGAGGAGATCTCCGCGATGGTGCTGCGCAAGCTCGTCGACGACGCGGCCCGCTTCCTGGGGGAGAAGGTCACCGAGGCCGTGATCACCGTCCCGGCCTACTTCAACGACCCCCAGCGCCAGGCGACCAAGGACGCCGGCCGGATCGCCGGCCTGGAGGTGCTGCGGATCATCAACGAGCCGACCGCCGCGGCGCTCGCCTACGGGATGGACAAGCGCTCGCACGAGACCGTCCTGGTTTTCGACCTTGGTGGCGGAACGTTCGACGTGTCCGTTCTCGACGTCGGCGACGGGATTGTCGAGGTGCGGGCGACCGCCGGTGACACCCACCTGGGCGGAAACGACTGGGACCGCCGCCTGGTCGACTTCCTCGCCGACGACTTCAAGAACCAGAACGGCATCGACCTGCGTGACGATCCGCAGGCGTTGCAGCGGTTGTTCGAGGCCGCGGAGAAAGCCAAGATCGAGCTTTCCTCGGTGAGTCAGACCCAGGTCAACCTGCCGTTCATCACCGCCGACTCGAACGGCCCGAAGCATCTCAACACCACGGTAACCCGGTCACAGTTCGAAATGAACACGTCCGACCTGCTCGAGCGGTGCATGCCGGCGGTGCGGCGGGCGATGGCCGACGCGAAGATCGCCGAACCGGACGTCGACGAGGTCATCCTGGTCGGCGGTGCCACCCGGATGCCCGCGGTACAGGCCGCGGTGCGCCGGCTCACCGGCGGCAGGGACCCGAACATGACCGTCAACCCGGACGAGGTCGTCGCCGTCGGTGCCGCCATCCAGGCCGCGGTCCTCAAGGGCGAGGTCTCCGACGTGCTGCTGCTCGACGTCACCCCGCTCTCCCTCGGGGTGGAGACCCTCGGCGGCGTCAGCACGAAGGTGATCGAGCGCAACACGACGATCCCCGCGCGACGGACGGAGACGTTCTCCACCGCGGAGGACGACCAGTCCGCCGTGGACATCGTCGTCCTGCAGGGCGAGCGCGAGATGGCAGCGGACAACCGGACCCTCGGCCGGTTCCGGCTGGAGGGCATCCGGCCCGCGCCACGCGGCCAGGCCCAGGTGGACGTCACCTACGACATCGACGCCAACGGCATCCTGAACGTCACCGCGCGCGACACCGACACCGGCGCCGAGCAGCGCATCACCATCTCGGACAACACCAACCTGCCCGCGGACGAGATCGAGCGGATGGTGGCCGACGCCGAGCGTAACCGCGCTGAGGACACCCGGCTGAGAGAGAACGCCGACGCCCAGAACCAGCTCGACACGATCGCCTACCAGGTCCAGCGTCGGCTGTCCGAGCTCGGCGACGACGTTCCGGCGCACGAGCGGGCCCGCGCCGAGCAGCTCGTCGCCCACGCCCACCGGGCCCTGGCGGAGAACTCCGGCGCGGACCGGATCCGCCCGATCGTCAACGATCTCCAGCAGGTGCTGTACGCGCTGCCCGCCCCCGGCGCGCGTGAGTCGGCGGCCGCGCCGGGCGGCGGTGGACGTTCCGCGGCGGCCGGGCCGGGCACCGGCGGCCCGGGTGGCGCCGGGCCGGGCGCGAGTGGCACCGGTTCGGGCGCGAGTGGCACCGGTTCGGGAGCCGGCGGGCACGGCGCCGGCGGGGACGACGTGATCGACGCCGAGTTCACCACCCGCGATGATGACTGACCACCCCGCCGGCGCGGACCTGGCGGCCGAGCTGGAGGAGTCGCAGGCCAGACATCTGCGGACGCTGGCCGACTTCGACAACTACCGCCGCCGGACCGGACGGGAGATCAGCGCCGCCACGGCGGCCGAGCGGGACCGCGTCGTTCTCGCCTGGCTGCCGGTGCTCGACCACCTGGAGCTGGCCCTCGCCCACGCGGACGCCGACCCCGACTCCCTCGTCGACGGCGTGCGCGGGGTGCGCCAGCTCGCGCTCGACGCGCTGCGGATCTCCGGCGTCGCCCGGCTCGACGACGAGACCGGCCCCTTCGACCCGGCCCGGCACGAGGTCGGCGCCGTCGTCGACAGCGCCTCGACGCCGCAGCCGCCCCCGGCGGGCACCGTCGTCGAGGTCCTGCGCCCCGGCGTCGAGGCCGGCGGGCGGGTGCTGCGGCCGGCGTCGGTCGCGGTGAGCGCCGGCCCGCGGACGGCGACATGAGCGCCGGGACGACGGGACGCGCGAGCCCGGACTTCTACGAGTTGCTCGGCGTGCCGCGTGACGCCGACACCGACGCCATCCAGCGTGCGTACCGCAAGCTCGCCCGCAGGTACCACCCGGACATCAACTCCGACCCGTCCGCCGAGGAGCGGTTCAAGGACCTCTCCGAGGCGTACGACGTGCTGTCCGACCCGGACACCCGCGCACGCTACGACCGGTTCGGCCGCGATTTCCGCCGGGTGCCGGAGGGCGCCGAACGCTGGGCGGACGCCCCACGGGGCGGCTTCGGGCCAGGCGCCGGGCCAGGTGCCGGGCCGGGCGCCGGCGCCGGCGGGACCGCCGGGCGTGGCGGGGGCTTCGGCTTCGAGGGGTTCCAGGGCTTCGACTTCGAGGACCTGTTCGGCGGGGTCCGCGGGTTCGCCCGCCGGCGCGGCCGGGTGGGCCCGGTGCCCGGCGCCGACCAGGAGGCGGAGATCGAGATCCTGCTCGCCGAGGCCTACCGCGGCGCACGGCGGCGGATCACGCTGCCCGGGCCGCGCGGCCTCCGGGAGGTCGACGTGGCCGTCCCGGCCGGCGTTCGTGACGGCCAGCGGCTGCGCCTCGCCGGGCAGGGTGGGCGCGGCCGGGACGGCGGAAGCCCCGGCGACCTCTACCTCGTGGTGCGCCTGGCTCCCGACCCGCGGTTCCGGGTCGAGGGCCGCGACGTCCACACCGACCTGCCGCTCGCCCCGTGGGAAGCCGCCCTGGGAACGGCGGCCGGGCTGGACACACCGGCCGGTGAGCGGGTGACGGTCACCGTCCCGCCGGCCACCTCCAGCGGCCGCCGGCTCCGCCTGCGCGGCCGGGGCCTGCCGGCGCCTGGTCGGGACGCGGCCCGGGACGCGGCCCGGGAGGCCACGGGTGGCAGCGCCGGCGCCGCTGGCGGTGGTGGCGGTCCCGGTGGCGCGGCCGGCGACCTGTACGCGCACGTGCGGATCATGGTGCCGCCCGACCCCGCGGAACGGGAGACCGAGCTGTTCCGCGAGCTCGCCCGGGTCTCGTCCTTCAACCCCAGGGAGCGGTCATGACCATGACGCTCGTCCGCACCCGCCCGCGGGACCGCGAGCTGGACCTGGAGTCCTTCTGCGCCGCCGCCCAGCTGCACCCCGACCTCGTCCACAGGCTGGTGACGCTCGGCCTGCTCGACGCCGGCCCCGGCCCCGGCGTCGGTGACCGCGGTGTCGTGCTCGCAGCGGGCGCGCTGGCGCGCGTCGGGCGCATCGAACGGCTGCGCCGCGACCTCGGGATCACCTACACCGCCACCGGGGTCGTGCTCGACCTGCTCGACCGGATCGACGAGCTCGAGCGGCTGCTGCGGCAACCCCGGCGGGGAAGGTGAGCGCCATGCGCGCAGTCGTCTACCGGGAACCGTTCCAGGTGGCCGTGGCGGACGTCCCCGACCCGCGCGTCGAGCATCCGCAGGACGCGATCGTACGCGTCTCCTCGACGAGCATCTGCGGTTCCGATCTGCACGTGTACGAGGGACGTACCAGTGTGCGGCCCGGCACGGTCCTCGGCCACGAGAACATGGGCACGGTCGTCGACCGCGGGTCGGCGGTGAGCCGCGTCCAGCTCGGCGACCGGGTCTCCGTTCCCTGCACCGTCTCCTGCGGGACGTGCGCGAACTGCGAGCGGGGCCGGACCGAGTTCTGCCTGCGCACCAACCCCGACCCGCACCGGGCCGGAGCGGCGTACGGCTGCCCGGACATGGGCCCCTACCCCGGCGGGCAGGCCGAGTACCTCCGGGTGCCGTTCGCCGACTTCAACCTGCTGCGGCTGCCGCCGGGCGACGACCAGGAGCTCGACTTCGCGACCCTCTCCGACGTCTTCCCCGCCGGCTTCCACGGCACCGAGCTGGCCGACGTCCAGGCCGGGAACACGGTCGTCGTGTTCGGCGCCGGGCCGGTCGGCCTGCTGGCGGCGTACTCGGCCACCCTGTGCGGCGCCGCCACCGTGCTGGTGGTCGATCCCGTGCCCTCCCGGCTCCGCCTGTGCGAGCGGATCGGCGCCACCGGGATCGACTCGTCCACCGAGGACGTCGCGGAACGGGTGCGGGAGGAGACCCGTGACCGCGGCGTCGACTGCGGCATCGACGCCGTCGGCTACCAGGCCAGGACGGCGTCCGGCGAGGAGCAGGCCGGCCTCGTCCTGAACCAGCTCGTCGACTGCGTGCGCTGGACGGGCTCGATCGGTGTCCTCGGCGTGTACCCTACCCGCGACCCCGGTGCCGCCGACGAGAGCGGCGCACGCGGCCGACTCCCGTTCGACATGGGCGCCTTCTTCGCGAAGGGGCTGCGGATGGGCAGCGGGCCGGCCAACGTGAAACGGTACAACCGGTTCCTGCGCGATCTCATCATCACCGGCCGGGCGCAGCCGTCCTGCGTCATGTCCCATCGGCTGCCGCTGGCCGACGCACCCGACGCCTACGCCCACTTCGACCACCGGGACGAGGGCTGGATCAAGATCACCCTCCAGCCCTGACTCCGGCCTCCCGGCCCGGCCCGGCCCGGCGAACTGTGGCGGGTGAGTGAGTCCTGGGTGTCACTCGCCCGCCACACTTCTCAGCCCAGGAGCTGGCTGGTCACGGGCGCAGGGCGGCCATGACCATGCCTGCGTAGCGGCGCCACTCCTTGGGGTCCCGGATCCCGAGATCGGACAGGACGCGCGCATAGCCCCCGACCAGGATGCGGACGTCCAGGGCGGTGACGTCGGAGCGCAGTGTGCCCTGCTCGCGGGCGGCGTCGACGATGCCGGCGAGCACCCTGCTGACAGGCGCCTCCGCCGTCCGGGAATCCTTCTTGGGCAGGACCTCGGCCAGGAGCACCTGGTCGTCGGCCAGCCGTTCGGAGACGTCGTAGAGGAAGCCGCGCAGCGCCGCGTAGGGGTCGCTCTCCTCGGCGGCGGCGGCCAGCCGAGCCTCCACCCAGCGGACCTGGTGCTCGGCGACGGCCCTGATCAGGTCGGCCTTGGTGGGGTAGCTGCGGTAGACCGTCGCCTTGCCCACGCCCGCCCGGGCCGCGACCTCGGGCACGGTGGCGTTGAGGCCCTTCTCCGCGAACACCGCGATGGCCGCCGCGATGATCTGCTCGTGGTTGCGCCGGGCGTCCGCGCGGCGCTCGGACCAGTCGGGGCACCCGCGTTCCGCCGTGTCACCGGGCGGGGAGGACATGGCTGTCAGTCTGCCTGATCACCGACGGTGCGGGTGACTGATGGGGCCGGGGCCGGTGACTGGGTTGTGGTTGTGGCCGGGGTCGTGGCCGTCACCGCCGCGGTTGCCGTCACCGTTGCCGCTGCCGTTGCGATCGCCGCCACCGGCGGCGCCGACGGAGCGGCGGGGGCCGATGAAACGGCAGGGGCGCCGCCCCTGGACCGCCGTGGGATGAACACGGCGGACACCGCCGCGGACACCGCCCCACCGCCGCCCAGCAGGAAGGCCAGGGTGAAGGCCCCGTCGGTCGGCAGCGGGTGCGTCGCGGTGACGCTCGCGGCCAGCAGGGTCGCCGCGACCTGGGAGCCCACAGCGGAGCCCACGGAGCGCACGAGCGTGTTGACCCCGGTCGCCTGCCCGGTCATCGCGGGCGGCACCGCGCGCACGATGATGTTCGGCACGGCCGCCATGATCATGCCGATGCCGCCGAAGAGGACCACCGACAGCGCGATCACCACGCCTTCTGAGCTGTGTTCGAAGGCGAGCGCGGTCAGGCCGGTGGCGGAGATCAGGAATCCGGTGATGAGCGCGTCTCGCGAGTCGACGCGGAGTGCCAGCCGCCCCGAGACCCCGGCTGTCACGAGCATCGCCCCGCACGCCGGCAGCAGGAGCAGGCCGGCCCCGGTGGCGTCCAGCCCGAACCCGTAGCCCGAGGACTCGGGGGTCTGCGAGAGCCGCGGGACCAGCACGAACGCGCCGAACGTGCCGAAGCCGACCAGCGCGGTCGCGAAGTTCGTGGCCATGATCTCCGGGCGGCCGAGCAGTCGCATGTCGACCAGAGGTTCGGTGACCCTGCGCTCGTACCACCCGAAGAACCCCAGGACGGCCAGCCCCGCCGCGATCACGCCGAGCGTGCGCGGGCTTCCCCACCCCCACGATGGCGTCCTGGTGATGGCGATGAGTGGCGCGGTGAGCCCCAGCGCGAGCAGGACAGCGCCGGGCAGGTCGATCCGTCCTGGGGTGCGCCCGGCGGAGTCCCGCAGCCGCAGCGCGCCGAGGGCCGCGCCCCCGGACATGATCGTTCCGGCCCAGAAGACCCACTCCCACGAGGCGTGGTCGACCAGGAGGCCACCCATGATCAGGCCGCCGCCGGCGCCGATTCCCGAGATCGCCGACACCAGCCCGAGCGCGCCGGGCCGGCGCTTCGCGCTGAACGTGTCGTTGATCAGGCCGAAGCAGAGGGGGAAGATCCCGCCGCCCGCCCCCTGCACCACCCGGGCCAGGATCAACAGCCAGACGTTCGGTGCCAGCGCCGCCAGCGCGTTGCCGACGGCGAACGCCGCGAGGGCGACGACCAGCATCCTCCGCTTGCCGAACATGTCACCGAGCCGTCCGACGATCGGCGTGAGGATCGCGGCCGAGACAAGGTAGGCGCTGAGGACCCACGAGATGTTCTCGGGGGTCGTGTGCAGCGCTTCGGTCAGGGCGCCCAGACCCGGCACGATGGCGGTCTGTGCCAGCGAGAACGCCGCCGACGCCAGCGCGAGCACGGCCAGCGCCCCGCCGCCGGTCGGCGTCTCCGGCCGCGCCTGTCTGCTCCGCATCCCCGCACCCCGCGCTTCCGCCGTAGAAGTGGACCCTAAGGTCCGCTTGCTCGGGGGCATCCTAAGTCAAGCGAACCTTCGGGTCCACTTGGCGGTTTCGCGGGCAGGTGGTACTGGGGTGGCGTCGAAGTGCCGCCCGCCGGGGGACGGCCGGCGGGCGTGAACGTCTACGGGCGCCAGGACGCCGGTGGGTGGTGTCAGCGGCGGCTGATGACCTGCGCGGAGGATCTGGCCGGGTGATGGAGCTGGTCGTGGGTGCTGGCCCACGAGTACGCCTCCGCGGCGACCTGGGTGAACGAGGCCGGGCCGAGGCGGCATTCGGCGCAGGAGACGCCGAACATCCGGCTCAGGGTTCGCGCGCTGCGGCTCGGGGCCACCGGGGTCTGCCCCCGGCCGAGCTCGGCGACCGCGCGGCCGCGTTCGGCGGTGGGGCGGCCGTGTTCGATGCTGGGGCGGCCGCGGTCCGAGGAGGAGCGGCGGCGGAAGAACCCCATCAGTCGGTCCCCGGTGTCGGCAGCGCGGCGACCGCGGGTGGAAGGCCGTCGCCGTTCACCGCCCCTCCTCCGAAGCGAGGGTGGCCGGCGACGGGAGCCTTGTCACCGCTCGCGTTACCGGGAGCTGGCAGCGTGGTCGTGCACCGCGGGTTCACCAGCCGATGGTAGGCCGCCGGCGTCCGAGACTCGACCAGAAGTCCTGTGAGGCATGTTGATGACAGGCCCCGGCCGCCGAAGGTCGACGCAGCGTCTCCGAGGATGTCGGATTCCCTGATCGAGTCAACCCTGGTTAGCCCACTTCGGCGGCCTTCGACCTGCTTCGAACGTCTTGGACATGCTTAAGCCCGTTTAAGGCGTGCTCGACCTTGTTTGGCATCGAACGGTCTGGAAGGCCTCGACCTGGACCACCACTTAGGTCTAACTTGTCCAAAATGAGAGGAAAGTCGGATCTCGCAGGTGGTGGTGTCGGGGCCCTAGCCGCCATGTGCGCGCGACACCGCTGGATCGTCGTCGCCCTGTGGGCGGCCGGCCTGGCAACGCTTCTCGTCTTTGTGCGGGACTCCGGCGCGCGCTTCAACACCGACGTCGCCGTCCCCGGGACGGACTCCGCGCGGGCCATGGATCTCGTCGGCGAGGTCGTACCCGGCGGTGGTCTCCCGGACACCGAGTCGATCGTGTTGCACGCCCGCCGCGGGACGGTCGACGACCCGCTGGTTCGCGAGCAGATCGCCGCGATGGCGGCGGAGCTCGGCAAGCTGCCCAAGGTGGGCGGGGTCATCGACCCGTTCAACCCGGCCGGCGCGGTCGTCCTCGGCGTCGAGCCGATCAGCGCGAACCGGCGCACCGCGGTCACATCCGTGATCATGAAGGGCTCGGCGCTGAACCCGGACCGGGCCGCCGCGCGGCGCCTCATCGACACGGCGCGGGCCTATGACGGGCCGGACCTCCAGGTCGAGGCCGCCGGCCCGGGCGCGACCGCGCTGAGCGCGACCACGATCTCACCACGACCGATCATCATCGCGCTCGTCGCCGCCCTGCTGCTGCTCGGCGTGACCCTGCGCTCCCGCGGCGCGGTCGCCGTCTGCGCCGCGACGTCCGCGGTGGCGACGGTGGCCGCCCTCGGTGCCATCGTCCTGATCTCCCACACGATCACGACCACCGCCTTCGCTCCGCTGCTCGCGGCCGTCGTCGCGGCCGGGACCAGCCTCGGCGGCGCCGTCGTCGTCGTGCACCGGGCCCAGTCCGCGCTGCGCGAGGGAGTCGGCCCGGTCGAGGCCGCGGCCCAGGCCACCGCCCGCGCCGGATCCGCCGTCGCCTATGGTGGCTTCTGTGTCACCCTCGCGATGGACGGGGTGGCACTGCTGGGGCTCAGCTTCTTCGACGGCGTCGCGCTGGGCCCCGCCGCCGCTGGGGCGGCGACCGGCCTGGTGATCATCACCCTGCTGCCCGCGCTGCTGGCGCTGAGCGGACCGCGGCTGCTCGGCTGGACCGAACGCCAGCACCTGACGACCAGCGGCCGCGGCCTGCCGCACCGCCCGGGACTGCGGGCCTGGTGGGCCCGGCAGGTGGACCGCCGGCCGGCCGGCATGGCGCTCGCCGCCGGCCTCGGGCTGATCCTGCTCGCCGTCCCCGCCGTGACCCTCGACCTCGGCGGCGCCGACGACGGGGCCGAATCGACGTCCCTGAGCACCCGGCGGGCCTACGACCTGCTCAGCGCCGACTTCTTCCCCGGTCTGAACGGCCCGATGCTCGTCGCGGTCGAGCGGGGCGACGGGCCGTCCGCTGTGCCCGTGGCGGACGTGGTGAGCGCCATCGCGAAGACCCCCGGCGTGGTCAAAGCGGCTGTCAACCTGGAAAAGGCCGACGCCGGGCTCGCCGTGATCCGGATCGCGCCGCGGGAGGGCCCGCGATCGCCGGCGGCCGTCGACCTGCTGCACCGGCTGCGCGACGACGTCATCCCGCGCGCCGTGGCCGGCACCGGCTCCCGGGTGTACATCGGCGGCTCCACGGCACTGTTCGTCGACATGGCGGCGGACTTCCGTGGCGCGACGACACTGTTCCTGCTGGTGATCCTGCTCGTGGTCGGGGTCCTCGGCCTGCTGATCCTGCGCTCGGTGGAGATCGCGGCCGCGCTGGCGGTGACCAGCGTGCTCGCCGTGCTCGCGGCGGCCGGCGTCCTCGCCATCCTGTTCCAGACCGACCTGCTCACCACGGCGCTGGGGCTGGAGACCGGGCCGGTGGAGCCGTCCATGCTGGTACTCGTGCTGGTCGCCGTGTTCGGCTTGTTGCCAGGCCTGAACCTCAGCCTTCTCGTCCGGCTCCTGGAACCCGCCGACCGCGCCGGGAACGAACCGCCCACGCGGGACGCGCAGAGCACGGGGGGCACGGAGGGCGCGGGGGATATGCAGGGCGCGGAGAGTACGCGGAACACCGGCGGGACACGGCGCGCACGGCGGCGTCGGCGTGCCGACACCGGGCCCGTCCGCCGCCGATCCGTCGGTTCCCGGCTCCGTGGACGTCGCGGCGGCACGCCGGGCCCGATCCGGCGCCACCGCACCGACACCACCCCCATCCGGCGCGGCCACGCCGACGTCGGTCACGTCATGCTGACCATGAACCTCGTGATGCTGTTCCTCTTCATGGCGATCGCCGCGCAGCCCTCCCGCACCATGAAGGTCATCGGGTGCGGCCTCGCGACCGGCGTGGCCATCGACGCGTTCATGCTGCGGGCGACGCTCCTGCCCGCCCTGCTCCACCTCCTGCGCCCCACCCGGCCCGGCTCACCCACCGGTCGCACCGGTGCGACCGGAAATAGGACGGGGGACGGCCGCCGCGCGGCCAGGGATGGCGGCAGGGCCACCGGGGACGGTGGTAAGGCCACCAGGTCTGATCGGGCCGGCCGGCGCCGTGCCCGCCCGGGGCAGTCGTCGACACCCGGACCGGCCGGCGGCTCGCCCCGCCCGGTCACCCGGGTGGCGGCGTTCTCCCCGACCGCGCTTGGTGAGGCATCTGCAGCGCGGCGTGACGGGACTGGCCGGGTCGCGCAGCCGAGCCCGCCCCGGCACCTGGCGGGATGAGCGGAGACCACCTGTCTCAGCCCTGTCTCAGTCCGAACCGCAACGGCGAGCAGGTGGCCAAGTGGGTGTTCGACGTCGCCTCGAAGCGCACCGACGCCGAGTTCGAGCTCGTCGATCTGCTGGACTACCCGCTGCCGCACCTCGACGAGCCGCTCCCGCCGTCGCCGGGCCAGGTCGTCGCCTGGAGCACGGCCCTTGCGTCGCTGCGGCAGCCCGCCGCCTCAGAGGCCTGACCGGTCGGTCTCGGCGGGCGTGCGGGCGCCACGCTCGCGCAGCTAGGCGATGAGGTCCGTGGCGCCCACGCGGCCGGCGGCGTCCAGGAACATCTGCGGGTTCTCCGACATGTGGGCCTCTCGTGGCTCCGTTCGACGCGTGGGCCTTCCCCAGGAGCTCGGGGGCGGAGGGGCGACCGTAACGAGGATCCCGGGTCATCCCAGGAGAAGTGCCATCGCGCCGACCAGGGTGGCGCTGCTCACGATCTCCCGATTCCTGATCATTTCCGGGATGCGGGCGAGCGGGATCCATTCGATGCGGTCGGACTCGTTCTTCTCGGTCGGCGGGCCGACCAGCTCGCACGCGTCGGCTCGGAACAGGAAATGCCTGGCATTGGTGACGCCGGCCGCGGGTTCGGCGTAGAGGAGTGGTGCGAGGGCCCCCGGGCGCCAGCCCGTTTCCTCCTCGAGTTCGCGGGCGGCCGCACGCGGTGGATCCTCGTCGTCCTCGACCAGCCCCATCGGGAATTCCCAGGCCCAGGTGTCCGTGGCGATCCGGTGGCGCCACATCATGAGGACCCGTCGGTCGTCGACCGCCGCGACGACCGCGAGATCCCGGAGCCGGACCACGTGGTATTCGCCCGCCGTGCCGTCGGGCCGCTCGACATCGAGACACCAGACACCGAGCCACGGGGTGTGGAGAACCTCGTGTTCTCCCTTTACTGAAGTTGCCCCGGTTTCGTTCACAGGTAGGGCTTTGAAAGATTATGCGGCTTGATGGTGCTCGTTGAAGCGGGTTTCGTGCTCGTGGGGGCTGAGGTATCCGTTAGTGGAGTGGCGGCGTTGCCGGTTGTAGAACCCTTCGATGAAATCGAAGATGGCGGCGCGGGCCTGGTCGTGGGTGGCGAAGGTGGTGCGGTCGAGGAGTTCGTATTCGAGGGTGGCGAAGAACGACTCCGTGACCGCATTGTCATAGCAATCACCGGCGGATCCGACGGAGCGGCATACCTCGTGCTGGCGGCAGATCTTGGCGAAGTCCCGAGATAGGTATTGGGCGCCTTGGTCGGAATGGTGAATGACGCCGGGGGCGGGCCGGCGGTGCTGGAGTGCCATGGTGAGGGCGTCGGCGACGAGCGGGGTCTTCTGCTCGTCGGACATGGACCATCCGACGATCTTGCGGGCGTACAGGTCGAGGACGACCGCGAGGTACAGCCAGCCCTGCCCGGTCGGGACGTACGTGACGTCGGCGGTCCAGACCCGGTTCGGCGCGGGGGCGGTGAAGTCGCGTCCGACCAGGTCGGGTGGCAGGTGGGCGGCGCGGTCGCGGCGGGTCAGGCTGACCCGCCGGCGGCGGTGGACCCCTTGCAGGCCAGCCTGTCTCATCAGCCGGGCGACGCGCTTGCGGCTGGTCCGGACACCCGCGGCGGCCAGGTCGGCGTGCACACGTGGGGCGCCGTAGGTCGCCCGGGACGCCGCATGCACCGCGGTGATCTTCGTGGTCAGCCTCTGGTCGTCGGCGACCCGAGCGGACTGGCCGCCACGGCGATGCCAGGCGTAGTAGCCCTCGCGTGACACACCGAGCACGCGGGCCAGGACGGAGACAGGGTGGTGTGTTTTCTCCGCATCGATCAGAGCGAACGTCATGTCTGATCGGTCTCCGCCGCGAAGAAAATTGTGGCCTTGCGGAGGATCTCGCGTTCCTCCCGGAGCTGCCGGTTCTCCTTCCGGAGTCGTTTCAACTCGTCGCGTGCCGCGGCGGTCAGCTCATCGGCCCGCGTGCCGTCCTCCTGTTCGGCCTGGCGGACCCAGTTACGGATCGACGGCCCCGACGGGCCGTATTCCTTGGCCAGCACCTCTGGCGAGTGACCGGCTCGGACAAGTTCCACCATCTGCCGGCGGAACTCCTCCGTGTACGGCGGTTGTGATCTCGGCACCTGTACTCCTCCCTGGGACCATTATCCCAAAGAGCCCAGGTATGAACAGGGACGGGCCAACTTAATACTTCCAAGCGGTAGCCGGGCTACGACTACATAGATCCCCACCATTGCCCAGTGTACAGTTTTATGCAGTTCCGAAAGGAATTCATGAGCTACCCGACGGGACCAGACGCATCACTATTCCACCACTTAAGAACCGCAGCAGAATCACCTATCGGCACGATCGTGGTAGAAGTTATATTGTATCTTTGGTCGGTCCAAGTGAAATATGCGTCACCCTCGGAATTAAGGCAAATCACTTCTCCTGCAAGCTGATTTTCTATGGAGTATGAAGCGTAGCGACGTATCCATTCACGGGTCCGCG
>NZ_SJXI01000054.1:0-26154 GCF_004337455.1 Parafrankia sp. BMG5.11
GCCGAACACGACTTCCACCACCACCTCCGCCGCACCCTCACCCTCGACGGCCTCCTCGGCAGCACCCGCGACCTCACCCGCCAGGCCGGCGCCCACATCCGCCAGAACAACCACGCCCCACGCCTGGTCAACCTCTGACAGGTCGAAAAAGCCGAAGGGCCTTCTCGCGGGAACCGGAACGGTTCCCGCGAGAAGGCCCTTCGGCTTTCCGGGTGGATGCTCCGCGGAAGCCGGCGCGGGGGTTCCGGGGCCAGCCTGCTCGCCCTTTACTCTCCTTCTCGCCCTTTCGGACCGGATTCCCCCGGGATCGACCCCCGAAACGGCGAGGACGAAACGAAAGGGCGAGCAGGCTACCCGGAGCTTCGAGTGTTTTGCCCGAAAGATGGCGATCCGCACCCGTACTCTCGGCTGCGGGGCGCGCGTTACACCACCCGGTCGCGGCGCAGGGCGGCGATCTCCTCGGTCGGGTAGCCCAGCTCAGCGAGGAGGGCGTCGGTGTGCTCACCGAGGGCGGGGACCGCGCCCATCGGGGGCGTCCACTCGGCGGCGATCGGCGGGGGCAGCAGCGCCTGGACGGTGCCGGTGGGGGTCGAGACCTCCTGCCAGCGGTCGCGTTCACGCAGGTGCGGGTGGTCCAGGACGTCCTGGACACCGTTGAGGCGGGCGTTGCCGAGCTCGGCGTTGTCCAGGATCTCCTGGGCCTCCACGAGGGTGACGCTCTTCGACCAGGCGATGATCACCTCGTCGAGGCGGGCGCGTTCGCGCACCCGGTCGGCGTTGCCGGCGAAGGCCGGGTCGTCCGCCAGGTCGGGCCGGTCGAGGACGGTGCGGGCCAGCCGCTGCCATTCCCGGTCGTTGGTGGTGCCGAGGACGACGGTCTGGCCGTCCGCCGTCGGGTAGGCGCCGTAGGGCGCGACGGCGGGCGAGCCCACCCCGGCCGGCTGCTGTTCGACACCGGTGCCCATGGTGAAGTTGAGGGAGTAGCCCATCCACTCCGTGACGACGTCGAAGAGGCTGAGCGAGATCGCCGAGCCGCGCCCGGTCTCCCGGCGGGCGTAGAGGGCCGCGAGAATCGAGCTCAGGGCGTACATCCCGGTGGCGAGGTCGATGATCGGGATGCCTGCCTTGGCCGGCCGGCCCGGCTCGCCGGTCACCGAGCACGACCCGCCCTCGGACTGCACCAGCAGGTCGTAGGCCCGCTTGTGGGACAGCGGACCGCCCTCGCCGTAGCCGGAGATGTCGACCGCGACCATCCGCGGATGGCGGGCGACCACCTGCTCGGCGGCCAGGCCGCGCCGGGCCGCCGCCCCGGGGGCGAGGTTCTGGATGAGGACGTCGGCCCGGCCCAGCAGCCGCTCGAGCGCCTCGGCTCCCCGCGGGTCGGTGAGGTTGAGGGTCAGCGACTCCTTGCCGCGGTTGACCCACACGAAGTGGGCCGCCATCCCGTTGAGCGCGCCGTCGTAGTGGCGCGCGAAGTCCCCGCCGCGCGGGTTCTCGACCTTCACCACCCGGGCGCCCATGTCCGCGAGGTGCCGGGTGGCGATCGGTGCCGCAACGGCCTGCTCGAGACCGACGACGAGCAGCCCCTCCAGCGGGCGCGGCCCGCCGCGGATGGTGCCGCCGAGGGCTCGTTCGTCCGTTGCGGTCATGGTGCCTCCCGGGATGTGCCGGCGTCGGCGGGCGACGCGCGGCTAAAGGCGGCCGGCGGGGCCGTCACGCGCCCCCGCCCGCCGCCGTCGGCTGTGTCTCGGGCCGGCAGGCCGGCTCCGTTGACCTTGTTGCGCCGGACCGGCCCGCCGAACCCTGGTCGGCCTGGCTCCGAACCGGCCCACCAGACCGGTCGGCCCTGCTCCGGGCCGGCCGGTCAGGCCTAGTCGGCCTTCTTGATCGCTGACTTCATCTGGTCCAGGTTGACCAGGACCGGCCATCCGCTGACGCTCAGCGCGTTGCCGTGCCCGGTCTGGTGGACGTCGAACACCGACTGGATCGCGGCGTAGAAGCCCTGCACGTCGAGGGTCTGGTTGACCGCGCGCTTGGCCTGCCGGAGCCCGAAGCTGGGCATCGTCGCGATGTGCTGGGCCAGCGCGCGGGTCTCGGTGTCGAGCTGGTCGCGGGGCACCACCTTGTTGACCATGCCGATCTTCTCGGCCTCGGTGGCGGTGACCGCGCGCCCGGTGAAGAGGATCTCCTTGGCCTTGCGCGGGCCGAGCTCCCAGGTGTGCCCGTGGTACTCGACACCGCCGATGCCCATGGCGACGACGGGGTCGGAGAACAGCGCGTCCTCGGCCGCGATGATCAGGTCGCACGGCCAGCACAGCAGCAGCCCGCCCGAGATGCAGCGCCCCTGCACCGCCGCGATCGACGGCTTGGGAACGTTGCGCCACCGCAGCGAGAACTCCAGGTAGCGCCGTGCCTCCAGCTCGTAGAGCATCTCCAGGGTGATTTTGTCGGGGAGCGGCTGACCGGACTTCAGGTCGTGCCCGGCGGAGAAGTGCTTCCCCTCCGCGCGCAGCACGATCACCGCCACGTCCTTGTCGGCCGCCGCCTTCGTCCACGCCGCGTCGAGCTCCTCGAGGAGCGGTCCGTTCTGCGCGTTCGCGACCTCGGGGCGGTTGAGGGTGATCGTCGCGATCCCGTCGGCGACGTCGTAGAGAATTAACAAGCCTGGCTCCTCAGCTCCGGGGCAGACCGAGCACGCGCTCGGCGACGATCGTGCGCTGGATCTCCGAGGTGCCCCCGGCGATGGTGCCGGCGAACGACCGCGCGTAGCGCTCGAACCACCCGGCGGAGAACGCCTCGAGATTGAGATGAGCGTATGGCGCGGTCATCCCGGGATGCTCGAGTGCCGCCACCCCGGCTGACTCCATCGCCTGCTCCGAGGCCTTCTGCACCGCCTCCGACCCGAGCAGCTTCAGAACGGACAGCGCGGCGACGTCCTGCTCGCCGCGCGCGGCCCGCGCCAGCGCCGCCGAACCGAGCAGCCGCAGCGCCTGGGCGTCCATGACGAGCCGTGCGTACGCGTCGCGGTCGAGCGCGTCGACGGGACGGAAGTCGCGGGCGAGCTCCTCCAGTCGCAGCGCGAAGCTCAGCCACAGCAGGGTGCGCTCGTGGCCGAGCGAGCCGTTCGCGACGTGCCAGCCGTTGTTCAGCGCGCCGACGAGGTTCTCCGCCGGCACCCGGACGTCGTCGAAGAAGACCTCGTTGAAGTCGACGTCGTCGCGGTCGATCAGGGAGCCGAAGGGCCGGCGGGTGACGCCGGGGGTGTCGGTGGGGATCAGCAGCACGCTGATGCCCTTGTGCTTGGGCGCGTCCGGGTCGGTGCGGACGAAGGTGAGCAGCACGTCCGCGTCGTGGGCGCCGGACGTCCAGATCTTCTGCCCGTTCACCACGAAGTGGTCGCCGTCGAGCACCGCCCGGGTGCGCAGCGAGGCCAGGTCGGAGCCGGCGCCGGGCTCGCTCATCCCGAGCGCCGCGGTGATCTCGACCCGCAGGATCGGCACCGCCCAGCGACGCTTCTGCTCCTCGGAGCCGAACGACAGCAGCGAGGCGGCGATGATGCCGAGCCCCTGCGGGTTGAAGCTGTGGTAGATGCGCCGGCGGTCCAGCTCCTCGAGGTGGACGTACTGCTCGAGGATGGAGGCGTTGCGCCCGCCGAACTCCGGCGGATTACCCGGCAGCAGCCAACCGGAGTCGAACAACAGCCGCTGCCAGCGCCGCGCCCACTCGGGGACGTGCGCACTGGAGTAGGCGCGCTCGCCGGTCTCGGCCTCGCTGGGCAGGTGCGCGTCCAGGAACGCCACGAACTCGGCGCGGAACTTCTCGACGTCGGCATCAAACGTGAGCTGCACGGTACTCCTCGGCGATCAGCGCCCGGTGCTCGGCGGCGCCGCCGAGCAGCAGCTCGCCCGCGACGGCCCGCTTGAGCGCGAACTGCAGGTCGTTCTCCCAGGTGAAGCCCATGGCTCCGAAAAGCTGCAGGCCGTTGCGGAACACCACCGACTGGCACTCGCCGGCGGCGGCCTTGGCCATGGAGGCGGCGAGCCGGCGGCGCGGGTCGTCGGCCGCGATCGTCAGCGCCGCGAAGTAGGCCAGCGCGCGGGCGCGTTCCAGCGCCACGTGCATGTCCACCGCCTTGTGCTTGACGGCCTGGAACGACCCGATCGGCGCACCGAACTGCTCGCGGGTGCGCACGTGGTCGAGCGTCAGCTCCAGAACACGGCGGCAGGCCCCGACGATCGTGAGGGCCAGCCCGGTGAGCGCCAGGTCCCGGGCCGCCCGTGGGTCGGCGCCCGTGCGCGCGTCGTCGCCGACCCGGACGCCGGGCAGCGAGACCTCTGCGATGTGCAGCGTGGGGTCGAAGACGTCGACCCGGGTGGCCCGCACATCAGCCGCGGGGACGACGAAGACCCCCGCGTCGGTCACGACGGCCAGCCGGTCGGCGCGGTCACCGTCGAGGACGTACCGCGAAACGCCGCTGAGGACCCAGCCGTCGCGGTCACGCCGGGCGGACACGCCGTCCAGGACGGCGCTGCCGGTCTGGCCCCCCTCTGCGCCCCCCGGGGCGAGCGGGGCGAACCAGGTCATCGTCGCCAGATAGGGGGTCGGGTCGGTCGCCCAGCCGAGCTCCTCGAGGACGATCGCCAGCTCCACGGCCTCACTGGGCTCGGTCAGCTCGGTCCAGCCGAGGTCGGCGTAGACCCGCCACAGCGGGGCGGGGTCGGCGCCCTCGTCGGCGATCCCGCGGATCAGCGCCGGCGGGCATTCCTTGACCAGGACCTCGTGGATCGTCTTCTGCCACAGCCGCTGGTCGGAGTCGAACTCAAAGAGCATCTCGCCCTCCCGGGCTCGCGTCGGCGGCGGCGCCGGCCGCGGCGGGGCGGGCGGGGGGCGCCACGGCCGGGCCTCCCGTGCCGCCACGCGGGTCAGCGAAGATCGTCACATCGGCTCCTTGAGAGCACACACTGCCCGACAACACCCCGGGGACGGCACACCTGCCGGCCCGGTGCGCGCGGAGGGACCGACGACCCCCGCCGGCCCTTCCAACATCCCAGAGTCGGTTTGCACGTGCCAGGTCACGTATGGACCACTCCTGTGGTCCTTCACGCCGAACAGGTGCGAGAATATCATTCTCATTGATCGATAGCTATGATCTCGACGGCACCGGAGTGGGTCCACCTGCTGTGTTAGCAGTATGTCTGCGCAGCAGTGCAGTACTTTCTGTACATGGCACAGAAGACGGAGCTGCCCGTGATCACGCCGACCGAAGAGCCGGCCTGGAAGCAGCGTGCCGTCGAGCGCTCGACCCGGGCGGCCAAGCTCCGGGCCGAGCAGCGTGTCGTCCAGTTCCTTGACGCGGCCCAGGCGATCATCGCCGAGAAGGGTTCGATCGACCTCACCGTGCAGGAGGTCGTCGACCGGTCACGCCAGTCGCTGCGCAGCTTCTACCAGCACTTCAGCGGCAAGCACGAGCTCCTGCTCGCCCTGTTCGAGGACGCCCTCAACGAGTCCGCCCGGCAGATCCGCGAGGCCTCCGCCGCGGAGCCCGACCCGCTGGGCCAGCTCAGGATCACCGTCCGCCTGCTGTACGAGCAGAGCCACTCCGACCGGGCCCGCCAGCAGCGGCCCCTGTTCACCGACTTCGCCCCGCAGCTGCTGGTCTCGCACCCGGCCGAGGTCAAGGTCGCGCACGCGCCGCTGCTCGCCCTGATCACCGACATGATGACGAGGGCCGCCGCGGCCGGTCAGTTGCGCCCCGATCTCAAGCCACGCCGCGCCGCCGCGATGGTGATGCAGACCGTCATGTTCCTGGCCCAGTCCAACGGGGTGTCCGAGGACGAGAACGTACATCCGATCACCGTCGAGGAAGTGTGGGATTTCTGCCTCACCGGTTTCACCGGTGGTGTGCAGACCACCTGATCGGATCCGCCTGGACACGGCCGGGCGATACGCCGCGTCGCCCGCCGCCGAGAAGGTCTTTCTCCGCGCCGTCAGGCCTTCTCGGGCAGGCCGCCGAGCAGCAGCTCGGCCGCCGCGTAGGGATCGCGCCGGCCGTTGGCCACCTCGTCGGCGAGCCGGCCGAGATCCGGGTGCTCCCGTAGGCGGGTCTGCGCCAGCGAGAGGATCTGGGCGTGCGCGCGGGCCGTCCGGCGGGCGAGGGTGTCGGCGCGGTGGTGGGCGTCGATCGCCTCGACCAGCGCGGCCAGGCCCTCCCCCTTGGACGCGACGAGGGTGAGGATCGGGGCGTCGACCTCAAGATGCAGGTCACGCACGGTCTGGTCGGCGCCGTCGCGGTCGGCCTTGTTGACGACCAGCAGGTCGGCGACCTCCAGCAGGCCCGCCTTGGCCGCCTGGACGGCGTCGCCGGCGCCCGGCGTCAGCACGACGATCGTCGGGTCGGCGACGGCGGCGATCTCGATCTCGGACTGGCCGACCCCGACCGTCTCCACCAGGACCAGGTCGTAGGCCAGGTTGGCGAGCACCCGTACGGCGGCCGGCACGGCCGCGGCGAGCCCGCCCAGGTGGCCGCGGGCGGCCAGCGAGCGGATGAGGACGTCGGGGTCGTTCGTGTGCGAGGCCATCCGGATCCGGTCGCCGAGCAGCGCCCCGCCGCTGTAGGGCGAGGACGGGTCCACGGCGAGCACCGCGACCCGCAGGCCGCGCTCCCGGTAGGCGCCGACGAGCGCGCCGATCGTGGTCGACTTGCCCGCGCCGGGCGGGCCCGTCACGCCGATCACCCGGGCGGTGGCCGGCTCGAGGGCCGCCAGCACCTGGTCACGGCCGGCGCCCTCGACCTGACTCAGCAACCGGCCGACGGCGCGCAGTGAACCAGCGCGCGCGGCGGCCACAGTCTCCAGAATGTTCACCGGGGTCCGATGTGCGGGCCGGCTGGGGACGTGCCACGGCCGGTAACGCCGGCGGCCCCGACGGAACCGACGTGTGCACCAGAACAGACGGCCCGCGAGATCCGGGGCCGCACATCGACCGAAGCGGCTGCGCTCTTGATCGTGATCGCATTCATGAGAATGTTAGTCTTCCAGATCGAAAGTGCGGCTAGCAAGAGAGGGAAACCTTAATGCAGATCAGCGGAAACTCCGCCCTCGTCGTCGGTGGAACCGGCGGCCTCGGGGAGGCCACCGTCCGCCGTCTCCACGCCGCGGGCGCGAAGGTCGTCGTGGCCGACGTCGCGGACGAGAAGGGCAAGGCGCTGGAGTCCGAGCTGGGCATCCGCTACGTCCACGTGGACGCGACCTCGGAGGAGGACATCCTCGCCGCGATCGCCGAGGCCAAGACGCTGGGCCCGCTGCGGATCTCGGTCGACACCCACGGCGGCCCGGCCGGCGGCGGTCGGCTCGTCGGCAAGGACGGCTCGCCGCACAGCCTGGACGCCTTCACGACGACCGTCACGTACTACCTGACCGCGGTGTTCAACGTGACCCGGCTGGTGGCGGCCGCCATCGCCCAGGAGGAGCCGCTCGAGGGCGGCGCCCGGGGCGTCATCGTCAACACCGCGTCGATCGCCGGCTTCGAGGGGCAGATCGGCCAGATCGCCTACTCCGCCGCCAAGGGTGGCGTCATCTCCATGACGCTGGTCGCCGCGCGTGACCTGTCGCCGCTGGGTATCCGCGTGAACGCGATCGCTCCGGGCACGATCCTGACCCCGGCCTACGGCAAGGCCGGGGAGAAGCTGGAGGCCTACTGGGGCCCGCAGGTCCCCTTCCCGAAGCGGATGGGCCAGTCGCCCGAGTACGCCTCGCTCGCCGAGCAGCTCATCACCAACGACTACCTCAACGGCGAGGTCATCCGCCTCGACGGCGCGCTGCGCTTCCCGCCGAAGTAGTCCCCGCACCGCCTCGGCGGTGGCGCGGGGAGCTGCTCCCCGCGCCACCGCCGACCGGCGGCAGGCACCCGTCCCGGGTCAGGCCTGCAGACCGATGATGCGGGTCGCGATGATGTTCTTCTGGATCTGCGACGTACCGCCCATGACGCTCTGCGAGCGGCTGTAGAGGTAGGTGCCCAGCAGCTCGGCGTCGCGAGTGCCGCCCGCGTCCAGCGACGCGTGCCCCACCGACTGCTCGACCCAGGTCATCAACAGCTTGTCCAGCGAGCCGTCCGGGCCGTGACTGAGCCCGTCGAGCTGCTCGGACAGCCGCCGGCGCACGTGCAGGCGCAGCATCTCGGTCTGCACGGCGGCCCACCGCAGCGACTCCGACGGCTCCCCGTCCAGGCGGGCCGCCAGGTTGCGCACGGTCTTTCCGTACCGCGCGGTGAAGCCCAGCGTCGAGGGCTCCCGCTCGTGGCTGACGACCGTCATGGCCAGCTTCCAGCCCTCGCCGGGCGCGCCGACCATCTGGTCGGCCGGCACCGTCGCGCCGTCGAACAGGACCTGGCCGAACTCCTTGGTCACCCCGCTGATCATCGGCAGCGGGCGCTGCTCGATGCCCGGCTGGTGCATGTTCACGATGAATCCGGAGATGCCCTTGTGCCGTGGGGCGTCCGGGTCGGTGCGGGCGAGCACGAGGCACCAGTCGGCGTCATCGGAGTAGCTCGTCCAGATCTTGTGGCCGTTGAGGACGTAGTGGTCGCCCTCCAGGGTGGCCGTCGTGGTCAGGGAGGCCAGGTCGGAGCCGGCGCCGGGCTCGCTGAAGCCCTGGCACCAGCGCTCGGTGCCGTTGATCATGCCCGGCAGGAACCGCTGCCGCAGCTCCTCGCTGCCGTGCCGGCCCAGGCCGATGACCAGGTAGCCCAGGCTCGGCCGCGCCGGCGCGCCGGCGCGGGCCAGCTCCTCGTCGACGATCACGTCGTAGACGGGTGGCAGCTCCTGGCCGCCGTACGCCTTCGGCCAGGAGGTCCCGAAGAACCCGCCCGAGTAAAGGGCCTGGTGCCACTGCGCCGCCTTGGCCCAGTACTCGTCACCCGACGTCGGGAACTTCTTCGCGTTCTCGGCGAGCCAGTCCTGCAGCCGCGTGCGGAAGGCGGCCTCCTCCGGCGAGTCACGAAAGTCCAAGGTCGATCTCCTCCAGAGAGACGGGGAACAGCGCGCCGGACGTCAGCGCGCGGCGCAGGAAGACGTGGGCGAGGCACTCCCAGGTGTTGCCGATGCCGCCGTGCACCTGGATCGACGTCTCGCAGATGGTCCGCGCGGCGCGCTCGGTGTAGACCTTCGCGAACCGGCCGGCCCGCAGCGCCTCCGCCGGATCCAGCTCGTCGACCGCCCAGGCGGCGTAGCGCAGGATGCTGACCGAGCCCTCGATCAGCGCGAGGCTCTCGGCGAGCAGGTGGGCCACCGCCTGGAACGACCCGATCGTCTTGCCGTACTGGCTGCGTACCTTCGCGTAGTCGCAGGCCAGCGCGTGCGCGCCGCGGGCGGCGCCGAGGATGTCGGCGGTGGTGACGACCAGCGCCAGCGCCTGCCAGCGCTGCGCGGCGTCCGCCGCGAGCTCGCCGACCGCCGCGACGGGCTCGGTGACGGCGGCGTTCGTCCGGGTGAGGTCGATCCCGAACACCGGCTCGCCGACGCCGGTCGTCTCGACCCGGTTGTCGACCAGGCGCAGGGCGGCGCTCAGGCCGCGGGCGTCCACCGCCTCGCCGCCGACGGCGAGCGCCACCGGCTCGGCCGCCGCGCCGGACCTGGCCTGCAGGTCGTCGGCGAGCACGGGCCCGAGGAAGGGGACGTCCACCAGGCCGCGGGCGAACTCCTCCACGACGAGGGCGACCTCGACCCCGGAGGCGCCGTCGGAGCGCAGCGAGCGCCACCCGGTGGCGGCGACCGCCTTCTCCAGCCGCGCCGCGCGGTCGGCGTCGTCGAGATCGATGACGGATCCCGGGCCGAGGTCGTCGGCCAGCCGGGCGGCCGCCTCGCGCAGCTCCCGCTGCTCAGTCGTCAGACGTACGTCCATAGCGCTCCTTGAGGACTCGCCGCAGTACCTTGCCCGAGGGCAGGCGGGGGATTTCTTCCACGAGCTCGATCCGGCGGGGCCGCTTGTAGGAGGCGAGCCGTTCGCCCACCCACGCGACGAGCTCCGCCGGGTCGACCTGGGTACTCGTCACGACGGCCGCGACGAGCACCTCGCCGTCGGCCGTGTCGGGGAGGCCGAACACGGCGCAGTCGGCGACCGCGGGGTGCGCGTGCAGCACACCCTCGACCTCGGCGGGCGCGACCTGGAAGCCGCGCACCTTGACCATCTCCTTGACCCGGTCGGTGAGCCGGAGCCACCCGTCCGCGTCGAGGTTGCCGACGTCGCCGGTGCGGTACCAGCCGTCGTCGAACGCGTCCGCCGTCGCCTCGGCGGGCAGGTAGCCGGCCATCAGCGACTCCGCGCGGGCCTGGATCTCGCCGGTCTCGCCGGGGCCGACCGGCACTCCGCTCTCCAGCGAGACCACCCGCAGCCGCACGCCCGGGACGGCCCGGCCGACGCTGTCGAGCCGGGCCCCCTCGAGCGGGTTGCAGGCGATGACCGGCAGCTCACTGGCCCCGTAGGCGGGCACCCAGCCGACGCCCGTGCGCCTGGTGACGGTCTCGGCGACGCTGGCCGTCACCGGTGTCGCGCCCCACATGATGTACCGCAGCGACGACAGGTCGAAGGACTCCAGCGTGGGGTGGGCGGCGATGGCCAGCGCGATCGGCGCGACGGCCATCTCGACGGTGATCCGGTCGGTCTCGATCGAGCGCAGCATCAGCTCGAGGTCGAACCGGCGGTGCAGCCGCATCCAGGCGCCGGTCTCCAGGGCGGTGACGATGTTGAGCAGGCCGAGGATGTGCGAGGGCGGGGTGGTGATCTGGACGCGGTCCGCGGCGGTGAGGCCGAGTGCGTCGCGCCAGTGCCCGACGGCCGCGCCGAACGAGGCCCGTGTGTGCCGGGCGGCCTTCGGCAGACCGGTCGTGCCGGAGCTGAAGACCAGCAGCGCGTCGGCGTGCGGGTCCGGTGTCGGGAACGGCCCCTCCCCCGCGCCGATCGGCTCGTCGAGGTGCCACATCGGCAGCAGCTCGGCCAGCGCGTCCTGGTCACCGACGGCATGCGCGGGCTCGGTGACGGCCAGCGCGTGCTCGATCTCGGCCCGCCGCCAGGACGGACTCAGCAGTACGATAGCCGCGCCCAGTCGCCAGACAGCCCGGACGGCCAGTACGAACTCCGGCCGGTTCGAGGCCATCAGTGCGACGCGTTCCCCAGACCGGACTCCATGTTTCGCCAATCCCGTGGCCAGCCCGTCGGTCAGCGCGTCGAGTCGCTCCAGGCTGTACCGCTGTTCCTCGAAGACGAGCGCGGGGCGGTCACTCACTGCCGCTCCTTTCGGACGGTCACGTCAACGCGGAGGCGGGCACGGGACGACGCAGGTGCTGCGGAAATTATATTCTCACTTCAGCAGAATCTTCATACCAGAAGGAGGCCGTCGATGCCGAGAGCCCCTCTGTTCCAGAGGGCGACCGTCACCCGGACCGTTCACGAGACCGCCGATGCGCGTACCTTCGTGCTCGCTCCGCGCGAGGGATCGTTCACGTACCGGGCCGGTCAGTTCGTCACCTTCCGAGTGCAGATCGACGGCGAGGAGCTCCTGCGCTCGTATTCGATGTCCAGCGCCCCGGAGACCGACTCCGAGCTCATGACCACGGTCAAGCGGGTGCCGGGCGGCCGGGTGTCGAACTGGCTGATCGACAACGTCACCGCGGGCGACGAGGTCGAGGTCACCGAGCCCAAGGGCATCTTCTGCCTCCAGGAGACCGACGTCCCCCTGCTGGGTTTCTGTGGCGGCAGTGGAATCACTCCGATCATCTCGCTGGCGAAGAGCGCGCTGTCGAACACGGACCGCACTGTCCGGCTGCTGTGCGCCGACCGCGACAAGCCGTCAATGATCTTCGAGCGGGCGCTCGCGGAGCTTGTCGAGAAGTACCCGGACCGCCTTTCCGTCGTGCGCCACCTCGACGCGGACAGCGGATTCCTCGATGACGCCGCCGTCAAGGCGTTCGTCGGCGCCGACGGCAACGCCGACTGCTACATCTGCGGCCCCGAGCCGTTCATGGATCTCGTCGAGAGCGCGTTTCCCGGGCCGGGGCGGGTCTTCGTCGAACGCTTCGGCACACCGGCCAGCACCGAGCCCGCCGGTGAGGAGGTCGAGGGAACCGTCACCATCTTCCTCGGCCGGAAGAAGATCTCCGTATCCAGGCGCGAGGGCGAGACCCTCCTCGAAAGCGCGCGGCGCGGCGGCCTCGCCCCACCGTTCTCCTGTGAATCCGGGACCTGCGCCACCTGCATCGCGAAGCTGGAGGAGGGCACCGCGACGATGCGGGTCAACGATGCCCTCACCCAGGACGAGATCGACGACGGCTACATCCTGACCTGCCAGGGAGTGCCCGACTCGGGCTCGACCGTCGTCCGTTACGAGTGATCGGGCCGGCCGCCGTGCTCGCCCAGGCGAGGCGGCGGCCCGTAGACGGGCTCGTAGCCCGCTACGCGGATCGGGCTGCCGACGAGCCGGAAGTCGCCGGCGGTCACCACGACCTCGGGGGTGGCCGCCAGTGCCTCGGGCAGCGTGCGCACCTTCGCCGCCGGCACACCCAGCCGCCGCAGCCGGTCCTCCCAGTTCGCGGCGCTGTCCGCGGCGAGGGCCGCGGTGACCACCGCGAGGACCTCCTCGCGGCGCGCCGCGCGCTCGGCCATCGTCGCGAAGCCGCTCACCCCCGCCTCGGTGGCGAACGAGCGCCAGAAGCCGTCGTGGGTGACGAACAGGGCGAGGTAGCCGTCCGCGGTCGGGAAGAGCTGGGCGGGGACGTAGTAGGAGTGCGCGCCGAAGGGCAGCCGGCGCGGCTCGACCCCGTCGTTGAGGTAGGCCGCCGCGCGGTAGTTGAGCTGGGAGAGCATCACGTCGCGCAGCGAGACCTCGAGCTGGCCGCCGCGGCCGGAGACGATCTGGGCCAGCAGCGCGACCGCGGCGGTGAGGCCGGCGGAGTTGTCCGCCGAGGAGTAGCCGGGCAGCGTCGGCGGGCCGTCCGGGTCGCCGGTGAGCGCGGCGATGCCCGTGGCGGCCTGGATCACGTAGTCGAACGCCGGGTCGTCACCCGCCGACAGGCCGAAGCCGGTCAGCGCGACGCAGACGAGCTTCTCGTTGTACTTGCGCAGGTCCTCGTAGGTCAGGCCGAACCGGCGGATCGCCGACGGCTTGAGGTTGACCAGCAGCGCGTGCGCGTCGGCGGCGAGCTCGCCGAGCCGGGCCCGGCCGTCCTCGCTGGTCAGGTCGAGGCGGATGCTGCGCTTGCCACGGTTGATGCTGGCGAAGTAGGCGTCGCTCACCTGCCGGGAGAGATCTCCGCCCGGCGGCTCGAGCTTGGTGACCTCCGCGCCGAGGTCGGCGAGCACCATCGTCGCGTACGGGCCGGCGAGGATGTGGCCGACCTCGAGGATGCGGATGCCGTCGAGCGGTCCGGCGCTCATCTCACTTCCGCCGCGAGGGCGGCGATCACTTCCCGGGTCCGGCGCTTGGACGCGACCAGCTCGTCCCGGTTCTCGCCGATGGGCAGCAGCCGCACGGAGAGGTCGGTGACCCCCGCGTCGGCGAACTGCCGGAACCGGGCGAGGATGGCCGCCTCGTCGCCGGCCGCGCACAGGTCGCCGACGCTCGTCGCGTCGCCCTGGTCGAGCAGCCGCTGGTAGTTCGGGGAGACCTCGGCCTCGCCGAGGATGCGGTTCGCCCGCTCCCGGGCCTTGTCGACCTCGGACGGCAGGCACAGGCAGACCGGGATGCCCGCCACGATCCGCGGCGCCGGGCGGCCCGCCTCCTGGGCGGCCTTGGTGATCCGGGGCGCCACGTGGTCGGCGACGGCGCGCTCGTCGGCCAGCCACAGCACCGTCCCGTCGGCGTGCTCGCCGGCGATGCGCAGCATGACCGGGCCGAGCGCGGCCACGAACACGGGCAGCGGGGCGATCGGGCCGATCTCGAGCGGGTTGTGCACCCGGAACGTGTCGTTCTCGACGTCCACCGGGCCGGGCCCGTGCAGCGCCACCTGGAGAACCTGGAGGTAGTCCCGGGTGAACGCCGCCGGCTTGTCGTAGGGCAGGCCGAGCATGTCCCGCACGATCCAGTGGTGCGAGGGCCCGACGCCCAGCGCGAGCCGCCCGCCGGTGGCCGCCTGCGCGGACAGCGTCTGGCGCGCCAGCGCCACCGGGTGCTGGGCCTGCAACGGGACGACCGCCGTCCCCAGCTCGATCCGCTCCGTGCGCGCGCCCATCAGCGAGACGGCGATCAGGGCGTCGAAGTCCGAGGGCACCTGGGGGATCCAGGCGGTGTCCATCCCCGCGCTCTCGGCCCACAACACGTCGTCGATCATCCGCCCGACCTTGCGCGCGGAGTCACCCCGCTCCGGTCCGATCATCACGCCGACCCGCACTGGACCCCTCCAGGTCTCGAATGTTTCCGATGTCTCGCTGCGCCCGTGCCCCGGATCAGGACGGGGTGGGTGTCGAGGTCAGCGCGCGGACCTCGGTGACCAGCTGCTCGAGCGGGGTGCCGGTCGGGAACACCCCGGCGGCGCCCGCCTCGAGCAGCTTGGGGACGTCCGCCGGCGGGATGGTGCCGCCGACGACGACGGCGATGTCGGCCGCGTCCGCCGCCCGCAGCGCCTCGATGGTGCGCGTGGTCAGCGCGATGTGCGCGCCGGAGAGGATGCTCAGCCCGACGACCGCGACGTCCTCCTGCAGCGCGATGGTCACGATGTCCTCGACGCGCTGCCGGATGCCGGTGAACACGACCTCGAAGCCGGCGTCGCGCAACGCCCGCGCGACGATCTTGGCCCCGCGGTCGTGCCCGTCCAGGCCGGGCTTGGCGACCAGTACCCGCGCCGGCATCAGAACACCACCGGCTGCTGGAACTCGCCCCAGACGTTCTTGAGGGTGGCGACCATCTCGCCCACTGTGCAGTAGGCGTTGGCGCAGTCGATCAGGTTGTGCATCAGGTTCCCATTCCCCTCCGCGGCGCGGGCCAGCGCGTCGAGGCTGGCCCGGACGGCCGCGGCGTCGCGCTCGCCCTTGACCTTCGCCAGCCGCTTCAGCTGCCGCTCGCGGCCTTCGGCGTCCAGTTCGTAGGTGGCGAGGTCCGGCGCGGGCTCGTCGGAGACGAACCGGTTCACGCCGACGATCGGCACCGTTCCGTTCTCGATGTCCTGGTGCAGCTTGTACGCCTCGTCGGCGATCATGCCCTGGAGATAGCCGTCCTCGATCGCGCGGACCATGCCGCCGTGCTGCTCGAGGTCGTCCATGATCTCGACGATGCGGGCCTCGGTGGCGTCGGTGAGCGCCTCGACGAAGTACGAGCCGCCGAGCGGGTCGGCGGTGCGGGTCACGCCGGTCTCGTAGGCGAGGATCTGCTGGGTGCGCAGCGCGAGCGTCGCCGACTCCTCGCTGGGCAGCGCGAACGGCTCGTCCCAGGCCGCGGTGAACATCGACTGCACGCCGCCGAGCACCGACGCCATCGCCTCGTACGCGACCCGGACGATGTTGTTCTGCGCCTGCGGCGCGTACAGCGACGCCCCGCCGGCCACGCAGCCGAAGCGGAACATCGACGCCTTGTCGGCGGTGGCGCCGTAGCGCTCCCGGACGATGGTCGCCCACCGCCGCCGGCCCGCCCGGTACTTGGCGATCTCCTCGAAGAAGTCGCCGTGGGTGTAGAAGAAGAACGACACCTGCGGCGCGAACTTCTCGATCGACAGCCGACCGCGCTCGATCACCGTGTCGCAGTAGGTGACGCCGTCGGCGAGGGTGAACGCCATCTCCTGCACCGCGTTGGCGCCGGCGTCCCGGAAGTGCGCGCCGGCGACCGAGATCGCGTTGAAGCGCGGCACCTCCTCGGCGCAGAACTCGATGGTGTCGGCGATCAGGCGCAGCGACGGCTCCGGCGGCCAGATCCACGTCCCGCGGGAGGCGTACTCCTTGAGGATGTCGTTCTGGATCGTCCCGGTCAGCTTGGCCCGGGGCACGCCGGAGCGCTCCGCGGCCGCCACGTAGAAGGCCAACAGGATCGCGGCGGTGCCGTTGATCGTGAAGCTGGTGCTGATCTTGTCCAGCGGGATGCCCTCGAAGAGCACCTCGGCGTCGGCGAGCGTGTCGACCGCGACGCCGACCCGGCCGACCTCCTCGGTCACCTCCGGGTCGTCGGAGTCGTACCCGCACTGGGTGGGCAGGTCGAGGGCCACCGACAGGCCCGTGCCGCCCTGCTCCAGCAGGTAGCGGTACCGGCTGTTGGACTCCTCGGCTGTACCGAAGCCGGAGTACTGGCGGAACGTCCACGTGCGCCCGCGGTACCCGGCGGCGTAGTTACCCCGGGTGAACGGGAAACGGCCCGGCGCGGGAGGCTCGGTGGCGCGGTCCGCCGGCCCGTACACCGGCTCCACCGGCAGGCCGGAGTTGGTCTGGACAGAATCGCTCATCGTCGCTTCGACACTTTCTGGAGACGGAACGTCGACACCGGCCGCGGCCCCGGGGCCGCGGCGCTCACCGGGTACCGACCGCGCGCCGGCTGCCGGCGGCGCGCGGGCCCCGGACACCCGGTCACCGCAGGTGGTCCTTCATCACCTTTCCCGAGGCGTTCAGCGGGAGGCTCTCGAGGAACTCCACCGTCCTCGGCACCTTGAACCCCGCCATCCTGCCCTTGCTCCAGGTGATCAGCTCGTCCGCGGTGACCGGGGCGCGCCGGACGACGAAGGCCTTGCCGACCTCGCCCATCCGCTCGTCCGGGACGCCGATGACGGCCGCCTGCGCGACCGCGGGGTGCTCGAGCAGGAACCCCTCGATCTCGGCCGGGTAGGCGTTGAAGCCCCCGACGATGAACATGTCCTTCTTGCGGCCGACGATCCGCAGGTGCCCCCGCTCGTCGAGCGTGCCGAGGTCACCGGTGTGCAGCCAGCCGTCGGGGTCGATCGCCTCGGCGGTGGCGACCGGGTCGTCGAGGTAGCCCTGCATCACCGTGTACCCGCGGACGAGCACCTCGCCGTCGTCGGCGACGGCCACCTCGACACCGTCGCAGGCGGTGCCGACCGTGGTCGCGATGTCCTCGAACGAGTCGCCCGGCCTCGACGCGGTCGCCGTCCCCGCCTCGGTGAGGCCGTAGCCGGTCATGATCGACTGAAACGGCAGCTCGTCACGCATCCGCCGGATCAGCTCGACGGGGATGTCGGCCGACCCGGTGACGGCACACCGGAGCGAGGCCAGCGCGGTCTTGTCCGGCACCGCCAGCAGCGAGTGGTAGAGCGTCGGCGGGCCGGGCAGCATCGTGATCTTCTCGCGCTCGACCAGCTCGATCAGCTTGTCGATCTCGAAGACCGCCATCGGCACGATCGTCGCGCCGCGGATGAGCGCCGCGACGAGGCCCGCCTTGTACCCGAAGTTGTGGAAGAACGGGTTCACGCAGAGGTAGCGGTCGCCCTCGCGCAGGTCGGCGAGTTCGCACCACTCCTCGTACAGCCGCAGCGTCTGCCGGTGGTTCATCATGACGCCCTTGGGACGCCCGGTCGTGCCCGAGGTGAACAGGATGTCGGCGGTCTCGTCGCCGTCCTGGCCCACCGGCCGCTCGAGCGGCGCGCCGCTCGACAGGAAGCCCGACCTGATGTCGACGGCGGGGACACAGGTGGTGCCGGCGTAGACCTGCCCGAGGAAACCCTCCTGGACCAGGACCATCCTGGCCCCGCTCCGGCGGAGGATGTCGTCGGCCTCCTCCGCCTTGTACCGGGTGTTCACCGGCACCAGAACCCCGCCGGCGGTCAGCAGCCCGAAGGCCGCGATGATCCACTCGGCGGAGTTCGGCGCCCAGATCGCGACCCGGTCACCCTTGCCCACCCCCGCCGCCGCGAACGAGCCCGCGGCGACACGGATGCGGTCGACCAGCTCGGTGTAGGTGAGGCGCAGCGCACCGTCGACGACCGCCTCGGCGTCGTCGAAGCGGTCGGCCGCGCTCAGCACCATCTCCGGGATGGTTTCCCATTTCATCCCGAGATCAGCCTGGCCAGGTTTCCGCCCATGATCAGGGCCTTCTCCTCGTCGGTGAGGTTCTTGAGCTCGTCGACGAAGCTCGCCGGGTCACCGAGGCCCTCGGGGTGCGGGAAGTCCGAGCCGAACAGCACCCGCTCGACGCCGAGCAGCTCGGCGAGGTCGGCCATGTTCTCTTCCCAGAACGGGCTGATGTGCACGTTGCGCCGCAGCACCGACACCGGCTCCTCGGCGAACTGCTGCGGGTACTTCTTGTAGACGTCCTTCAGGGTCTTGATCAGCGGGCCGACCCAGGAGGCGCCGTTCTCGACGACGGCGATCTTCAGGGTGGGGAACCGGGACAGCGCGCCATGGCAGATCAGGGCGGCCACCGAGTCCTCGATCGGACGCCACTGGCCGATCATCCGGAAGACGTCCGGCTGGAACGGCAGGAACTCCCGCTTGTTGCTCTCCCAGTCGTCGGTGTACCGGCTGTAGCCGCTGTCCGAGGAGTGCAGCGTGACCAGCAGGTCGTGCTCGACGACCTTCTCCCAGAACGGGTCGAACTCCGGCAGGCCGAACGACCGCGAGCCGCTGAACCCGGGAACCGGCGCCGGGCGGATCAGGATCGCCTTCGCCCCGCGCTCGACGACCCACTCCAGCTCCTCGATCGCCTTCTCGACGATCGGCAGCGTGATCACCGGGGTGGTGAAGATCCGGTTCTCGTAGTTGAACTGCCACGTCTCGTACAGCCACTCGTTGAGCGCGTGGATGACGATGTGGGTCAGCTCGGGGTCGTCGCTCATCCGCTCCTCGAGCAGACTCGCGAGCGTCGGGAACATCAGCGTCCGCTCGATGCCCTGCTCGTCCATGAGCTCGAGGCGGGACTTCGGCTCACGGAAGGCCGGGATCGAGCGCATCGGCTTGCCGATGATCTCCCGGTAGGACTTGCCCTCCGGGTTGCCGATGCGGAAGTAGTCCTCCTGCGCACCGGGCCGGGCGACGACCTCGAAGGTCGGATTGGGGATGTACTCGCTGATGTGACCCCGGACAGCGATCTTGGTCCGGCCGTCCACCTCGACGTACCGGATCGCGCCCTTGAACTCCTCGGGCAGGTACTTGGTGAACGCGTCCTGGGTCTCGTACAGGTGGTTGTCCGCGTCGAAGATCGGGTACGGCGGCACTCGCGTAGACATTGAGATCCTCCCTTACTGATAAGGAGAACCCTATTCTCTTCCCTGCCCAGCCGCAATGTGTCCCGATGGGTCCCCCTGACGGTCTCCCTGCGGGACGGCGCGCAGCTCCCGCCGGAGCACGACCTTCTGGATCTTACCGCTGGGTGTCCGGGGGAAGTCCTCGATCGCGCGAAGCTCCTCGGGCCACTTCTGCCGGGCCAGACCGGCCCGCGCGAAGTGCGCGCGCACCTCTTCCAGTGTGGGCAGCCCGATCCCGGGCTGCAGCCGCAGGATCGCGGCGGCGTGCTCGCCGAGCCTGACGTCGGGGGCCGCGACCACCGCGACCTCGGCGACCCCGGGCATGGTGAGCAGCACCTCCTCGACCTCGAGCGCGCTGATGTTCTCCCCGCCGCGGATGATGAAGTCCGCCTTGCGGTCGACGATCGTCAGGTAGCCGTCGGCGTCGAGGACACCGACATCGCCCGTGCGGTACCAGCCGTCGGCGTCGAAGACCTGCTCGGTCAGGGCCTCGTCGAGGTAGCCGAGGCAGAGGTCCGGGCCGCGGCTGAGGATCTCGCCGTCGGCGTCGAGCCGGATCTCCACCCCGGGCAGCGGGTCACCGTCGGTGAACAGCCGCTTCTCCGCCGGCGCGGTGTGGCGCGAGCCGGTGATCGACGGATGCTCGGTGCTGCCGTAGGACCGGAAGACGGTGATGCCGAGCTCGTCCAGCCGGGTGGTGACCGCCGCTGGGACGGACGACCCGCCCAGCCCGGCGTACTTCATCGCCGGCAGGTGCTGCTCGGGCGAAAAGCTCGGGTGGTCCAGCAGGCTCGTCACGAAGTAGGTGGCGCCGCCGCCGACGGTCAGCCCGTCGCTCACCATCAGTTCCAGGGCCCGGGCCGGGTCCCAGACGTCGGCCAGGTTGATCGGCCAGCCGTCCAGGACGGGGATCAGGAACGCGTTCAGCATGCCGATGAAGTGCCCCACCGGCGCGGCGGTGAGCTGGCGGCCGCGGTCCGGCGGGTAGAGGCCGGCGAGCTGGCGCGTCTCGAAGCCGAGGGTCTGATGGGTGTGGATGACCCCCTTGGGGTCACGGGTGGTTCCCGAGGTGAACGCGATCACCGCCGGGGCGGCCGGATCGGTGGCGATCACGCCGGGCAGCGGGGCGTCGGCGAGCAGCTCGTCGAAGTCGCGGCCGACCACGCCGACGACGGGGACGTCCCGGCTCAGGTCGGGCTGGTACTCCATCCGCCCGAAGCCCTCGGCGGTGACGAAGACCTTGGGTGAGGTCCGCTCCAGGATGTAGCCGAGCTCTTTGCGCCCGTAGAAGTGCACGACGGGAACCACAACCGCCCCGAGGAAGGAGGACGCCCAGAAGACGGCGGCCGCCTCCATCCAGTTCGGCAGCTGGAAGACGACGACGTCACCGGGGCCGACGCCGCGGGCCCGCAGCCCGGCGGCGAGCCGGCGGGCGACCTGCTCGACGTCGCGGAACGTCCCGGACCACGGCCGGACCGCCGAGTGGACGCGGAACTCCGCGTCGGGGGTCGCGTCGAGGCCGGCGGCGAGCAGGCCGCCCAGCGTCTCGGGCGTCCACCACCCTTCGTCCTCGTACCGTTTGACCAGCTCAGGTGGGATCGTGCGCATGACGCGAGCTCCGATCTCTGACGATACCTAGACTCTCTCAGGCAGAGAGGACAAGTTCCACCTCTCCCCGCGACCGACCACAACAGCGGCATCTGCGGACGGGGTGGTGGGACGGCCGCGCACGCCGCCGACAGACCCCTGCCAGCAGGCCGGAATGGTACTCTTCATTACAAAGAATCGAATTCTCGGCCGCTCGTTGGCCGTGGACCGTTCCTGAGCCGTGGAGTCGCGCCCGTGATTGATCTTGAGCTGGATGATGGGCTCGCCGTCATCACCATCGACCGGCCGGAGGCGCGCAACGCCATCTCGCTGGCGACCATGGGCGAGCTGGAGAAGGCGCTGGACGCCGCCGCGGGCGCGGGCGCGCTCGTCGTCCGGGGCGCCGGCGACCGGGCCTTCGTCTCGGGCGGCGACCTCAAGGAGCTCGCCGCACTGCGCACCGAGGACGAGGCCACCGGCATGGCGCTGCGGATGCGCCAGATCTGCGACCGGATCGCGGACTTCCCCGCCCCGGTCGTGGCCGCGCTCAACGGGCACGCGCTGGGCGGGGGCGCCGAGGTCGCGGTGGCCGCGGACATCCGGGTCGCCGCCGACGACATCAAGATCGGTTTCACCCAGTCGACCCTGGCGATCATGCCCGCCTGGGGCGGCGCCGAGCGCCTGGCGGACCTGGTCGGGCGGGGCCGGGCGCTGCTGCTCGCCGGCACCGGTGTCACCCTCGGCGCGGCCGAGGCGGAGCGGCTCGGCCTGCTCGACCGGGTCCTGCCCCGCGCCGAGTTCGACGCGGGCTGGCGCGCGCTGGCGAGGTCGCTCGCCACTCCCCCGGCCCGGGCGATCAAGTACGTCATGAGCGACGGGGTCGGCGCCGAGGAGTCGGCCCGCACCTTCGCCCGGCTGTGGGTGGCCGACGAGCACTGGGCGGCCGTCGAGCGGGCGACGAAGCGCACCCGCTGACGCTGTCGCTGTCGCGGGCGGCAGGTAGCCCGGCCGCCCGCGACGGGCGGCAGGCTCAGGTGACCGCGCCGGCGCCCTTGAGCTCGATGATGCGGTCCCAGTCCAGACCCAGCTCCATGAGGATCTCCTCGGTCTGGGCGGCGAACTCGGGGGCGGGTCCGAGCTCGGGGGCGGACACGTCGAACTGGACCGGGCTGGAGACGAGCTCGATCTCCCCGGCCGGGAGCAGGTACTCGTTCGCCCGGATCTGAGCGTCGCCGCCCACCTGCAACGAGTCCTGTACCGGGGCCCACGGCCCGGACAGCGTGGCCAGCCGCTCGGTCCACTCCGCCAGGGTGCGGGCGGCGAACGCCTCCCTGAGCAGCTTCACCGCCTCCTCGGCGTTGGCCGCGATCAGCTCGGCGGAGGCGAACCGCGGGTCGTCGGCCAGCTCCGGCCGGTCGATGTGCCGGCAGACGTCCGGCCAGTACCGGCCGGCCTGCAGCATGACCAGCGAGAGGAACCGGCCGTCGGAGGTCCGGTACAGCGCGGACAGCGGGTTGGGTGAGGCGAGCGAACCCGGCTCGGGGGCCACCAGCGGCTCGTCGAGCAGGAGCGACAGGGCGATCGACTGCCCCATCGCCCACAGCCCACTGCCCAGCAGTGAGACGTCGACGACGGACGGCTCGCCGGTGCGTTCCCGCCGGAACAGGGCCGCCGCGATCCCTCCGGCGAGGTTCGTGCCCGAGATCGTGTCCCCGTAGGCCGGACCGGGCGGCGGCGTCATGCCGTCGCGGCTGCGGGGGGTGATGCTGGCCGCGCAGGAGGCACGCGCCCAGAAGGCGGTCATGTCGAAGCCGCCCTTCTCCGACTCCACCCCGCGCGGGCCCAACGCGCTCCCGCGAGCGTAGATGATCTTCGGGTTGATCGCGCGGACGTCCTCGACGTCGATGCCGAGGCTGCGGCGCGAGCGTGGCAGGAAGCTGGTCAGGAACACGTCCGCGCGCCGGATCAGTTCCTCGAGGACCGCCTTGCCCTCCGGCTTCGACATGTCGAGGCCGAGGCTGCGCTTGCCGCGGTTCGCGTGCTCGATGTTCGGGTTCGGGCCGTCGCCGACCTTGAGATTGCCGGTCTGCTTCAGCCCGCGCTGCGGGTCGCCGGTGACGGCGTGCTCGACCTTGATGACCTCGGCGCCCCAGTCGGCGAGCACGCCGCCCGCGGACGGCACGAAGCCGTACATCGCCACCTCGAGAACCCGGATCCCCTCGAGCGGCTTCATGCGGCCGCCCGCGCGATCGTCCTGTGCTTCATGTGCTCCTCCAGCCCACGGCGCCGACTCCCGGGCACCCGCCGTCGGAGCCGGTGCGCGAACACCCGCGCGTCGTCCCGCGCGGTCGCGCCGGCCGGGTCGACGTCGCCGGGTGGTGGGGCGCGGACCGCCGCCACCTCCCGATGCCCGGAAAGGATGACTGAAAGTTACATTCTCGAGACAAGCGAATCAACCGTCCGTTCGGTGAGAACGAACCGGTGCCCCCGCCGGCGGGGGCGCTCGGCGGCCGCCGACCCGCTCGATCGCGCCCTGGCGACGTCGAGCCCAACCACGCCGCGCACCCGGGTGCCGCGTCCCGGAAACCGCGCCGCGCCGCGCGGTTATCCGAGCGCGGTGGCGAAGATCTGCGGGAGGTCGACCGTGGTGCGGATGCCCGGCGCGGCCGCGCAGACGGTGGGCACGGCGTTGACGGCACGGTTGGCGGTGTACGCGGGCGCGACCGCCGCCATGCGCTCCATCGGGATCGGGAAGCGCAGGTCGATGTCGAGGGGAGCGTCACCCTCGACGGCGACGTGCCAGCCGGTGGCGCGGATGTCCCAGTCCTGCTCGATGTCGGCGGTGCAGTACCAGGTCGCCCGGAAGCTCATGACCTCGCGGCCGCCGCGCAGGCCCGACACCGTCAGCCGCTGGGCGACCACCGTGCCCGCCTCCAGCGTGCCGGCGGCGATGTGCACCGGCTTGGCCGACGTCCCCACGTCGCCGGAGGCCTCCAGCCCGTCGAGCGGCATCCCGAGCGCGTCGGCGACGAGGTTCAGCGAGGGGCCGAAGCTGGTCTTGCCGTGGGAGAGACGGCCCTCGTCGAACTCGCCCGGTGCCTGACCGAAGCCCATCACGTCGAACAGCAGGCCCGGCGAGTCCCGCCGTGACAGGTCGGCGAACTCCGCGATGGCCAGCCGGTCGAGCCGGCGCTGGATGGAGGACAGCACCAGCGGAAGCGCCTCCGAGATGAACCCGGGGCTGCTGCCGGTGCTGTGGATGGAGCTGCCACCCTGCTCGCAGGCCGCCTCGACCTGCTTGCGCACCTCGGGGTCGATGTCCTCCAGCCGGTGGAACTCGCCGCGGGTCGTGACGATGTTCGCGCCCGAGGCGAGGATCCGGCTGACCTCGTCGACGTCGAAGTACCTGGGCATGTAGAGGACGCAGTCGGCGCCGAGCGCGAGGACCTCGTCGACGTCGGCGGTCGCGGCCACGCCGGTCGCGCCGACGCCGGCGAGGTCACCGGCGTCGCGGCCCGCCTTCTCCGCCGAGTGCACGAAGACACCGGCCAGCTCGAGGCCAGGGTGCTCGATGACGGCACGTAACGCGTACGTGCCGATGTTGCCGGTCGCCCACTGCACGACCCTGTGCTTCCCCATTGTTGTCATCCCCTCCTGGACGCCGGGACGCGCGGCCTCGGGCATGACGGCGAGCCCGACATGCCCTCGACAGCCGCGCCGGCGGCGTCGTGTGACGGCCGCTCCGGTGTGACGACGACGTTGACGGCCGCATCAGGTGACAGCTGCGTCGATGTGACAGTCGCGTCGATATGACACCGGAGTCGGTATGGCAGACGATGTGGTGCGAGCACCGGCCACCGCGCGCCGGCCGACGGAGACCAGCGCCGACACGACTCGCGCCGACAGGGTCGGCGAGGAGCCGACGAGCAGGGGTACGGGAGAACGACCAGGCCGGGGCGCCCGTACCGCCGGTCGACCGCGGAACGAGGCGCGGTCTGTGCTCTGCACCACAGCGTAGGCTCGGCCTGACACGGCCGTCAATATTGTCGCGACTACGGCCGAATTGTCATGGGCGCAGCTCGTCGTGGGTCCAACTCGTCGTGATTCATGACGCGGCTGCCACCACGGGCACCTCGACGGCCGCCATCCCAAACACTCGCGCAGGAGGATTCGTGCTGCTCAACGGAAGGTCTGTTCTGGTCACCGGCGGTGCGTCGGGCCTGGGCCTGGGTACCGTGCGGGTCCTGCTGGAGCGCGGTGCGGCGGTCACCGTCGTGGACCTGCCGTCGTCGCCGGGCAAGGACGTCGCCGCCGAGCTCGGTGTGCGTTTCGTCGCCGCGGACATCACCGACACCGAGCAGTTCGACGCGGCGCTGGACGAGGCCGAGACCGCCGGCCCGCTGCGCGCCGTCGTGCACTGCGCCGGCCGGGGCGGCGACCGCAACCGCATCCTCGACAAGCAGGGCAACGCCGGCCCGCTCGACAGCTACGCCGACGTCATCCGGATCAACCTGGTGGGCACGTACAACGTCGTGCGGCTGGCCGCGCAGCGGATGGCGAAGAACGAGGAGCTGCTCGACGGCGACCGCGGCGCGATCGTGCTGACCGCCTCCGTCGCGGCCTTCGAGGGCCAGATCGGGCAGACCGCCTACGCCAGCGCGAAGGCCGGCGTGCGCGGGATGACGATCGTCGCGGCCCGGGACCTGGCGAGCTGGGCGATCCGGGTGAACACCATCGCCCCCGGCGTGTTCGAGACCCCGATGCTGGGCCGGCTGCGCGACGACATCCGTGACGGCCTGGCCGCGGGGGTGCCGCACCCGAAGCGGCTGGGCACTCCGGCCGACTTCGGCCGCCTGGCCACCGACCTGCTCGAGAACTCCTACCTCAACGGCGAGGTCATCCGGCTCGACGGCGCCCTGCGGATGGCGCCCCGCTGACACCGCGTCGGTGCCGGCACCGCGCCGACGCGACCGGCACCTCCACCGGCCGACAAGCCGATCACCAGCTACCGAGAGAGCTCCTGGCCTCTGCGACGGCGACATGAGAGTGTCGTCACAGACGTTGCGGGGTGTTTGTGCGGCTCCGCCCGAGCGTGTCGGCGGGCCGCGGCCGGCGGCGTCCGGCGGCAGCCCGTCCCGGGGGCACCCGACACGGGCGCCGGGCTGTCCCTGGACCGACTCGAGTAGAAGCTGGTATCGACGTCAATGTTAAATACTTGTCGGCCGGCAGGAACGCCGACCGCTTCCTGGGCGGGAGGGGTTTCATGACCGCGGTGATGCAGGGTGTACGGATCCTCGAGGTCGCTGAGCACACGTTCGTACCCGCTGCGTCCGCGTTGCTGTCCGACTGGGGCGCCGACGTCATCAAGATCGAGCACGTCGAGCGCGGGGACGCGATGCGCGCGCTGG
>NZ_SJXI01000055.1:0-1561 GCF_004337455.1 Parafrankia sp. BMG5.11
CCGTTAGTTCGTCGGTGATGGGTGGTGGCGGGTAGGTAGAGGCCGGCGGCGAGGTCGAGTGCGGCTTCGGCGGTTCCGGTCGGTGAGCCGTCGGCCAGGACGGAGTCGGCGTAGTCGTCGTGGCTGGCCCGCCAGATCGAGAAGCCCCACTGGCTGGCGTAGCCGACGTAGCGCAGCCGGCACAGGGGCTGGTCGTCGCCGTCGGGGTGGGTCGCGGTGATGTAGGCGAACGGGCCGCGGTAGCGGGTGGACACCGTGATCCCGGGCCAGTTCGTGGCGGCGTGCGCGACGAGGCGCTGCCGCAGGGAGGTCTTCGTCGATTCCGGGATACCCGCCACGATCTGATTGTGGCCGGGGGTTGGTCGTGGTGTGCCTGTGGGGCGTGGCTGGCCCGGTAGGACCGTGAGGGTGTCTCGCCGTGCCACCGCGATCACCCTGACCGACGACGTCCGCGCCGTTCTGGCTGGCCGTGTCCGTTCGATGACCGTGCCGCGCCGTGACTGGCTGCGCGCGGCGATCGTGCTCGCCGCCGCCGATGGTGCGGGCAACACGGCGATCGCTACCGATCTCGGTGTCTGTGAGGACACCGTCGGCAAGTGGCGAGGCCGGTTCGCCCGCGAAGGGCTCGCCGGGCTGGCTGATCGGCGCCGCTCGGGTCGGCCGGCCCGGTTCAGCGCGGTGCAGGTCGCCGAGGTCAAGGCACTGGCGTGCACCCGGCCCGCGGACGTCGGCGTGCCGCTGGAACGCTGGTCGAACGGTGAACTCGCTCGCCACGCGACCCGGCAGGGCATCGTGGCGGCGGTGTCGGCGTCGTCGGTCGGGCGCTGGCTGGCCCGCGACGCGATCCGCCCCTGGCAGCACCGCTCGTGGATCTTCCCCAGGGATCCGGCGTTCGTCGTGAAGGCCTCCCGGGTCCTCGATCTCTACGCCCGGACCTGGGACGGTGAACCGCTCGGCGAGGACGACTATGTGATCTCGGCGGACGAGAAGTCCCAGCTGCAAGCACTGCGCCGCTGCCACCCGACCGCGCCTGCCCAGCCCCGTCACGGCCCGCGCGTCGAGTTCGAGTACAAACGCGGGGGCACGGTGGCCTACTTCGCCGCCTACGACGTCCACCGCGCGCAGGTCATCGGCCGGATCGAGCCGACCACCGGGATCGCCCCGTTCGGCCGGCTCGTCGACCAGGTCATGGCCTGCGAGCCCTACGCCTCGGCGCGGCGGGTGTTCTGGATCGTCGACAACGGTTCCTCCCACAACGGCCAGACCTCGATCCGCCGGATGAGCTCGGCCTACCCGACCGCGACGCTCATCCACCTGCCGATCCACGCCTCCTGGCTGAACCAGGTAGAGATCTACTTCTCGATCCTGCAACGCAAGGCCATCGAACGCGGCGACTTCGCCGACCTCGACGCACTCGGCGACCGGGTCCTGGGCTTCCAGGACCTCTACAACCAGACCGCGGCCCCGTTCGGCTGGAAGTACACCCGCGCCGATCTCCTCAAGACCGCCAACCGCCTCAGCCTCGCCGCATAACCGACGAACTAACGGCGACGACCACTAG
>NZ_SJXI01000056.1:0-197399 GCF_004337455.1 Parafrankia sp. BMG5.11
GCCGGCGATCACTTAAAGCATGACCATTGGGCTCGCGGGGTGTGGCCATCGGGCACCTCCCACCGGAACAGCCCCAGCCAGATCCACAACCGTACGTCCAGCTTCCCCAACCTGACCAACCAGCGCTAAAACCCCAGGTCACCACCGGTGGCCGAGTTCTGACACCCCACAGGGCCCGCTCAGCTCGGCGGCCTCCGCGTCGCCGAGTTCCTCGAGCGGCCCCTCACCGATCCCAGGAGGGAGCCGCCGCCATTGAGGGTCAGTTCCCGGTCACCGACTCGAGGCTGGGCCGGAGCGGGAGACCTAGCGCCTTCTGCGCTCTCCAAAGGGGCAGCAGGTCGGTGAAGTCCTTCCAATCCGTGCCCTCAGGTGCGGTTTCGAACCGGATACTGTCCTCGATGAACTGGTCCATGTCGGCGACCTCGAATCCGCCGTCGAGCGTGTGGTAATCGGGAGCGTTCTCCTCCTCGTAGGCGGCGACGTACTCCGCCGGCATGTTGAAGTCCTTGGCATTCATGAGGTCGACGACCTCATCTTTGTGCGTGGGGTCATCGACGTACGCGCGGCCTTTGAGAACGGCTGCGAGGAACGCGGCAGCCGTCTCCGGGCTCTCGTTCAGGATGCCCGCGGCCGCCCAGCCGCTCTGCGGAACCTGCCTGAGCGTTTCGAGGAGGATCCTCCCGCCCTCGTTCTCGATCATCTCTCGGTGCCGAATTTGGATGTTCCCGGCGTCGATCGTTCCCGAGAGGATGGCGGTGAGGCGCTCGTTTGAGCCTCCACCGGTCGACACGATATTGACGTCCTTCTCGGGGTCGATGCCGTTGCTCCGCAGCAGCTCGCGGAGGTTGGCATCGTTACGGGAGTTGAACTCCCCTCCACTGATCGTCTTACCGTCGAGGTCTGAGACGGACTCGATGCCCTCACGCACGCCGAGTCCGACGAACTCTCCTCCGAAGGTGACTCCGAGAAATCGGATGCCGGACTCACTCTGCTTGGCAGCGGCCATGATGCTGTCCGTGTCGTAGTTGATGAAGTCGAGCGATCCGCCGATAAGTGCAGGAATCGGGTCGTCGAGGATCTTGATGTCAACCGAGTCGATACCGACCTCCTTGAAGTAGCCCTTCTCGAGGGCGATGAGGATGTCGTTGTGGAACACGTAGTGCGGGTTCAGGACGCCGACGGTGAGATTTTTCTTCACTTTCGATGTGTCGATCGATGTGTCGAGGTCGTCCGCGCTGGCGGGGACCGAGGACGACACGCTGTCCAAGGCCCCTCCGCCGCCGGCCGACGAGGTGCCGCACCCCGCGACGACCATGGCGAGGACTGCCGCAAGCGCCGGGAGGGCCCGGCGGCTCGTTGATGCGCTTGTCAGGTTGAGCATGACAGTTTTCTCTCTTCGTGCCGCTAGCGGGAGCGATCAGCTGGTGAATGGAGCACGGCCGGCGTTGTCGCCCGCCGGCTTCGGCTCGGCGGCTAGAGGTCCGATGGGGCCGGGCGGAGGGGAATTCCGAGCTCCTTCTGTGCCTGCCACAGCGGAAGCAGGTCGGTGAGCTCTCGCCATTTGGTGCCGACCGGCGCGGTCTCGAACTTGATGGAGTCCGCCACGAACGTGTCCATGTCGCCGACCTCGAAGCCCGCATCGACTGTGTGGTAGTCGGGCGCGTTCTCGTCGGCGTAGGCCGCGACGTACTCGGCAGGGATTTCGTAGTCCGCCGCCTCCATCAGTTCGATGACCTCGTCCTGGTGGCTGGGGTTGACGATGTAGGCCCTGGCCTTGAGGACAGCCGCCAGGAACGCCGCGACCGTCTCTGGGCTGTCCACGAGGAGCTGGTCGGCCGCCCAGCCGCTCTGCGGCACGGCCTGGGTCTTCTCCAGCAGGAACTTGCCGCCGACGTCCTCCAGGAACTTGCGGTGACGAATCTGAAGGCTGGCGCCGTCCATGGTCCCTGCGAGGACGGCGGCGAGGCGGTCATTGGCCGTGCCGCCGCTATTCACCACCTTCAGGTCGTCCAGGTCGACACCGTTCTCGGTGAGCAGCTGACGCAGGTTGAAGTCGGTGCGACTGTTGGCCTGGCCGGCTCCGATTTTGGTGCCCACCAGGTCGTCGGTCGTGTCGATGCCTGCCATTACCCCGAGGCCGATGAACTCCTTGCCGAAGTTGACACCGAGGTAGCGCAGATTCGAGCGAGACTGCTGAGCTGCGGAGAAGATCGCGTCGGTGTCGGCGGCCACGAGGTCAAGCGAGCCACCGATGAGCCCTGGAATCGGTTCGTCGAGCACCTTGATGGTGACGTCCTCGATGCCGACTTCGTCGAAGTACCCCTTTTCCTCAGCCACGACGACGTCTTCACTGAAGATATAGTGCGGATTGTCCACACCCACGACCAGAGACTTCTTGACCTTGGCGGGGTCCACAGGAGTGAGGCCCGACTCTAATCGCAGCTGTCCCGATGCGACATTGTTGCCACCACCCTCGGAACCATTCGTCGTAGCGCAGGCCCCAGTCGCGAGAACCAGCGCAACTGTCAGCGCTTGCACAATCGACAACGATCTCTTCACATCCGCCTCCTCGTCGGTTTGGTAGTGGTCTGGTATTCCGGTCATGGGCGCGATGGATCGGTCCCTGAGCCGACGTGGTTCCCGAGAGAGGTCACATCGGACTGGGCTGGTGGGTTTACTGGGACTATCCGAGCCTCACATCTTCGGTATGGCTCTCCATGGAGCAGCACGTCGCTCGAGCACGTTCATGGACTGCACCAGACCCACCGACATCACGGCGAGGATGATCAGGATCGCGTACATCGTGGGCGAGTCGAAGTTGTCTCCAGCCTTGTTCAGCAGGAAGCCGAGGCCTTCGCCCGAGCCACCGAGCAGCTCACCGATGAGCATGCCGACCAGTCCGCGCGCGATGCCTTGGTTAACGCCCGAGATCACGAAGGGAAGCGTGAAGGGAAGGATGATCTTTCTGTACAGCTGCAACCGGCTCGCACCGAATACGTTGCCTGCCCTGATGAGCGACGGATCGACCGTCTTCACCCCTGCCATGCAGTTCACCGTGATCGGGAAGACGGCCGACAGAACGATGATCGTCAGCTGCATGGAGTTACCGAAGCCCAGGATCAGGATCAGCAGAGGGATCAAGGCGACTCGCGGCAGGGAGACCATCGCCCAGACGTACGGGCTGAGGATGAGGTCGGCGCTCCGGCTCGCGCCCATCAGCAGTCCGATGGGAATCCCGATCACGGCCGAGATGACCAGGCCGATCAGCAGATTGGACAGGCTGTGCCACAGCTCCGGAGGGATGGTCCCGTCCACGAGGCCCGTCCACATCGCGGAAAAGATGTCCGACGCCCTCGGGAAGAAGAGCGGGTTGAGCAGCTCAGTGCGTGCCACTAACTCCCAGAGGACGAAGAACGTAGTGAGATTCGCGATCGTGATCGCCGTCGACTTGAACGACGCAAGCCGGCTGACCTCAATGGATTCGGTCTGGGCGGCCTTGGAGATCCCCGGCCCTGTGCCCTTCGTCGAGCCGCCGACACCGGATGCCGTCGTCGTCATGCTCTTCATACTTCATCTCCCTTCGCACCCAGCGCCTCGTCGGCCAGGAGGTTCCACAGGTGCTGGCGAATCTCCTGGAACCGAGGGTGCGACTTCAGATCCTGGTGGGCGAAGCGGGGCCTGGGGAGCTCGACGTCCACGACCTCTCGAATGCTTCCGGGCCGGTTGGACACCACGACCACCCGGTCCCCGAGCATGACCGCCTCATCGATTGAATGCGTGATGAAGACTACGGTCTGCTTTGTCTCCGAGATGATCGACTCGAGCTCGGCCTGCATCGCCTCCCGCGTCATCGCGTCGACGGCACCGAACGGCTCGTCCATCAAGAGGATCTCTGGCTTCGTGACCAGGGCTCGAGCGATGCCGACCCGCTGCTGCATGCCGCCGGAGAGCTCGTGCGGATAGCTCTTCTCGAATCCTCTGAGGCCAACCAGCTCGAGCACCTCGGCGATTCTGTCGCCGCGCTCAGCGTTCGGGACCCGACCACGCCGGTTCTCCATGGCGAAGGCGATGTTGCCTTCGACAGTCCTCCAGGGCAGGAGTGCGTAGTTCTGGAACACCATTGCCCGGTCGGCGCCGGGTCCGGTCACCTTGAGTCCACGAACCTTGACCGACCCGCTGACCGGCTTGACGAATCCGGCAATCATGTTGATGAACGTGGTCTTGCCGCAGCCCGAAGGACCGACGATGGCGAGGAACTCGCCCTTGCGTACGCTCAGCGTGACATCGCGGAGGGCGATGAGTCGCGTCTTCGCACGACGGTTCTCGTACGCAGCCGTTGCGCCGGCCGCTTCGATGAGACCCTCCGCTGGCGCCTCGCCCTCTCGATGTCCCTGATTGATGATCATCCTTCGGGGCGGGTCTTGCACGTTCACCATTGTTGTCCTATCTGGCGAGAGCTGTCTGTGCGCCTCACGAGGGTCAGCGCAGTGGGTAAGCCGAAGGTGCCACCGAGGAAGCGCGGCACCGAGGCATCGGTCCCGCGACCACTCGACGCGCGTCCGCAAGCGTGGACCGAGGTCGCCTGGCCATCGCTCACGAAACACCTCAAGATTGGCCTTGCGGCTATGCCACTTTAGGATGGTGTGAGCGTGGCCACATGTCAAGACCCAGGCCGAACTTCCTCAGGGTCGACGCCATCAGAGACCGATCACAGCCGCTGAAGGTATTCCGGTTGGGTGGCTGCATCTCGGCGGTGTCGCCCTGGGGGTGCTCGGATCGACGCGCGACGGGTCTCGACCGCGTGCCCAAGTTGCCAGGCCACCGCGAAGACCCAATGGTGGAATCCGAGCAGTCGTGCGGCCCCTGGCGGGGCTGAGACACATCCACGAGATCACGAACGCACCTCAGCCGACGGCGCGCCTGCTGTCCGGTCGTTGCGGTCGCTCGTGAACGCCGATCGTTCGACAGCGGATCCCACCGGCCCTTCGAGGCCGGGGGCCGGCTATCGCCGAGCTCACCACCGCGGTGCGACTACGGTCAGCGTGCTCGACCGGCTACTGAGCCACCCGCTGGCACATTGTCGTCACCCACTGGTGCTGCCGACAACGTCAAAACTGAAAGTGATGATGACCAGGGCACCATCCGGCGGGTTCAGGGTCTGACTCGAGATTGACGGGCGCGAGCGGCTACCTTGAATGGGATCCGTCGACCCATCGGCTGGTGTCCGTGGCCATGAAAACGCCACGCCCGACCCGGTCGCGTGCCGCCCATCCCCGGTCAGGAGGACCGGACTGTCATCGCCACCATGTCGCACCAAGACATGGAACGAGAAGTCTTCGCCGGCGTCGATACTCACGCTGACACCCATCACGCCGCGGTCATCGATGCCCTCGGTCGGCGGCTCGCAACCATTAGTTCGCAGCAACCCCGATGGCTACCGTCGGCTGCTGGGCTGGATCCGCACCTTGGGGGCTGTCCAGGCGGTCGGCGTTGCGGGCACGGGTGCCTACGGCGCCGAGCTGGCCCGGGTGTTGCGTGCGGCCGGGGTCACCGTGCTCGAGGTCGACCGACCAGACCGATCCAGCCGCCGGTTCCACGCCAAGGCCGACCCCTCGATGCCTATGTCGCAGCCGCTGCGGTCGCCTCGGGTCGAGCCGCGGGGATCCCGAAGTCACGCGACGGGATCGTGGAGTCGATCCGCTGCCTGCGGGTCGCGCGACGCTCAACGGTCAAGGCCAGAACCCAGTGCACCAACCAGATCCGCGGGCTGCTGGTTCCGGACCGGCCGACCTGCGGGAACTGAGGTGGGCCCCGTCGAGGGCCGAACAATGAGGAACCGGCGCTGGGCCTCACCACCTGGGAGTCGCCGCATCGACTTCGTCGGGAGGGCGGATTGCGTTACGTCGGATGGGACTGGGCAAGCCGAACCCACGACGTCACGGTGCTCGAGGACGATGGCAGCGTGGTGGACCGGGGGCGTTCGGCCATACCGAAGCAGGGTGGACGTCGACATTGCACCGGCTGCTAGGGTGGGAGGATTGAGGAGTCAAGCCGATGGGTACCGGCGCCTCCCGGACGAACCGGGTCGTCCCCTGGGAGCCCCAATCAGGAGGACAACAAGCCACGCTCCCATGCGCGGCGCACGAAGAACCCCACGACCGCGACGACCGCGAGCATGGCCGAGCAGAACAGGAACTGCAGTCCCAGCAGTCCCCGGCTCACGAGTGCGCCACCCGTCGCGGTGGACGCGGCATTCCCAGCGAAGAGGCACGTCGCGAAAAGCGCAACGAACATGGCCCGCTCGGCGGGAAGCACCTGGGTCGCCCACGTCTGCAGCGACGAATGACTCATCCCCCACGTCAAGCCAAGAAGCCCCGCCGCGATCACGCCCGCGAGCAGGGAACCGAGCAGGCCGATCACGGCGGCTCCGCATGCACCGGCCGCGGCACCCACGGCGAGGAACACCGACGCAGGCGTGCGCGTCGAGAGCCGACCGACCACGGTGGCAGTGACCACGACGGCAAGACCGAAGAACATGATCGAGGCCGAGGACACCACCATACTGAGTCCTGTGAACTCCAGGGCGGTCGGAAGGAACGTGAGACATCCGTGGACGCCCGCACCTTCGGCGAAGACCAGCGCGAGAAGCACGAGCGCATACCTGCACCGCAGTGTCCTGGCCAGCGAGACGACCGCAGACGCGCGGCGCGCGGCGGCTGGTGAGGGGTCCCTCAACCGGTACATCATCGTCGCCGCTGCGAGGACGAGGAGAAGGCTGACCACCAAGGCCCATCGCCACCCCATCAGCGTCCCGACCACGCCCGACGCCGCCGTCGCGGTCGTGGTGCCCAGGGCGTTCGCCGTCATCAACGCTGTTAGCCCACGCTGACGCGAAGCATCCGGAAGCGCACTCCCCGTGTAAATAAGGGACGCGGGCACCAGCGCGCTGAGGAGACCGCCACCGACCGCGCGGCTTGCGACGAGCGCGCCCAAGGACGGCGACAGGACCGCCAGCAGGGTCGCGACCACGCCGGCCGTCGCACAGAAGCGCAGGACATGGGCTGGGCCGTACCGGCTCGAGGCGACGCCCCACAGTGGCTGCATCAGCCCGTAGGCGAGGAAGTACGCGCTGACCGCGAAGCTGACCTGGGCCATCGAAGCGTCGAAGTCCGTCGCGATCGCGAGCATCATCGCCGGCATCGTGTAGCGGTCGTAGACACTGGCGAAGTTGCCCAGGCGAAGGATGCGCAGGGCTCGCACATACGGGTCGTCGGGCTCAGCCCCGAGCATGTCGTCCGGATCCTCCTGCGTCAAGGGTCAGTCCTTGAGCTCCAGGCCGGCGCTGCGGGCCTGCTGGACGTAGAGGGAGAGGAAGTCGAGGTCCCGCAGACCGATGCCGATCGCGGACTGGATGAGCTGGTGGACCGACGAGCCGACCGGCATGGGCACCTCCAGCGACCGGGCCTGCGCCAGCCCCAGGTCGAAGTCCTTGCGGAGGAGCTCAGTCGTGAACGTAGGGGTCCAGTCCAGCTCCACCAGGTCCTTGGTGCGCTTGCGCACCCAGTCCGACCCGAGCACGGTTCCGTTGAGGAACGCCAAGAAGGCGGCCCGGTCGGTACCGCCCTTCTCCGCGAGCGCTGTGACCTCGACCAGCGTCTGGACCATCATGCCCAGGTAGAGGTTGTGACAGAGTTTGACGAGCCTGCTCTGCTCCCCGGTACCTGCGTACACCGCCGCCCTGGCGATCTGAGCAAGGTAGGGCTCCGCGGCCCTGAACGTGGCCTCGGGGCCTGAGGCGACGATCGAGGCGCCACCCTCGGCGACGACATGCGGGTTGCCGCTGACCGGCGCGGCCAGGAACTCCACGTCCGCGTCGACCACGAGGCGCCTTACTCTTGCCGAGGTCTCGCTGGACACCGTCGAACAGTCAACGATCATGTTCGGCCGGCTGCCGCCACAAAGCAGCCCGCGAGGGCCCGCGACCACCTCTTCGAGGTCCTTGGGCGTGGAGACCATGACGAAGACGATGTCGGCCTCGCCGAGGTCCGCGATCTCGCCGACTGCAGTGGCACCACTCGCCTCGAGCGGCGCGGTCTTCTCCTTGGTGCGGTTCCACACCATTACGTCGTTCCTGGCGTCGACCAGACGCTGCGCCGTCGCGGCGCCCATGCGTCCGGTGCCCAGCCAACCAAGCTTGTGCATGTCGAGCGGCTCCTTGCCTCGGTTCTGTGTCATGAAATGCTCGTCTGTCGGACCAGCACCGAGAACGCGGAGCTGGCCGCGGCCCGTGCCAGAATCGCCGAACTCGAGACGGAGCTGGCGATCCACCGACGGACGACGGAGCTGCTCGGCACGGTGGTGCCCCAGAAGACGGTTCGAGGCCATCAAAGTGATGGCAGCAGAGGGCCTGCCCGCCCAGAAAGCCACCCGGGTCCTGGGAGTGTCGGAGTCGGGCTACTGCTTCTGGCGCGATCGGCCGCCGTCGGCACGCGCGGTCCGCCACGCCTGGCTGACCGAGCAGATCGAAGCCGTGCACACCATGTCCAACGGCGTCTACGGTGCCCGCCGCGCCCACGCCGAGCTCACCCTCGGCCTGGGTATCAGTGTCGGGCACGGAGCGGTGGAACTGCTGATGCGCAACGCTGGGTTGAAGGGCCTGCCCGGCAACCGCCGCCGACGACCCCGCCATCAGACCCCGACCGCCGGCGACCTGGTGGACCGGCGGTTCACCCGGGAGCGGCCAACTGGTTGTGGGTCACCGACATCACCGAGCATCCAACCCGGGAAGGCGAGGTCTACTGCGCCGTCGTCCTCGACGTCCACTCCCGCCGCGTCGCCGGCTGGTCGATCGATCGTTCTGGGGACGGATGCAGATCGAGTTGCTCAACCGGCGCCGTTGGAAGACCCGGATCGAGCTCGCCAACGCGATCTTTGAATATTTGGAGATCTTCCATAACCGGCAGCGGCGTCACTCGTCGCTCTGCATGCTCACGCCTGTCCAGTTCGAGCTCCAAGCCCAGCCTATCGAACCCGTAGCATGACCACGAACCCTAGCAGCCTGACTCCACGGAACTCGGGGCACATCAGGGTCTCCGGACACGCCGGGGGGCTTCAGAATGCCTGCAGCGCCAGTCGTGTCGGCGCGCCTGGGCGGTCGTACGCCGTCGCTACCAAGCGGTCGCCGTTGGCACGCCTTGAAGCTATTCAGAAACTCTTTTGATTCTCTCGAAGCTCAGCACCCGCTCGGATTGCCGTTCGTTGATTTTCTGGAGTCCGACAGCGGCCTGGATATCGGTGTCGATACGGCTGAGGTCGCTGTGGTAGCGGGTGGTGAGGATCCGCCAGTTCTTCGTGTGGGTGACCCCCCATCAGCGGCGACCCGGACGGATGCGAACTCGGTGTTGAGCTGTCTCTGCCAGCCGGCCAGCGGTATTCCCGGCTTCTTTTCACCGGGGTGTGGAGGGCGGGTTCGCCTTCGTAGCCGAGGTCGGTCATGCAGCCACTGGCACGTCGCACCAGCTGCACCCAGCCGGCCTCGCGGAAGCAGTGCACGTCGTGCCAGCTGCCCGGGAAGGCACGGCTGGCCCGAGGATCCGCCCGTGTAGGTCGACGGCGAGCTGGACGTTGACGCCGTGGCGGCGGTGCTTGCCAGACAGAAGATCTTTGCGGTGGTGCCAGGCGAATGTTGGGATCAGCGTTCCATCGATCAGGCAGACCAGGCCCTTCACCTGCCCGGACAGGGCTTTGGTGGTGGCGCCAAGAGCATCGGCGAGGAAAATGGCCATGATCTGGTGGTAGGTCCAGGCGGTGCTGATCCCGATCCCGAAGTCCTCGGCGAGCTCCTGGTAGGTGGCGTTGCGGCGTAGCCGGCACAGGGCCAGGCGCAGGGCGGAGACCAGGTCCAGATCGCGGGGACGGCCCTGGTGGCGGTGCCAGTCGGGGAAGTGCTGCTCGGCCATCGCGACGACGACGTCGGCAGCTTTCATGCTCAGACCGGGAAGTCGATACACTGGAAGCACCCTCTTCGTGGTCGACGTGTTTTCGACAAAACTCACGTTCCACGAAGAGGGCCTGTCATACCGGGGACGGGTGAAGATTCCCGAAACGTTGTACGGAACGAGGGAAGACTCCCGGTTCGTCGCTGGTCGGGACGTTCTGGCCGGGTTGCCCGCTCTCCTCGACGGCGGGGCTCGGCGCGGGTTCCGATCGAACCGGCCGGTTATCTGCTTTGAAATCTACTATGACGAGTTTCGGAAAAACTTCCTTGTAGCTCTGCGGTGTTCTGTCGACGTACCGTTCCGCGAACGTCTTGCCGCTCTTCATCTTTTCGGTCCACTTGGCCTCGATGATCTGTACGGTGACGACATCCGGGGGACAGTCGAGGTTCTCGACCACGGCCGTGGTGATGGCTTGCATCATGCCCCTCTTCTGGGCGCCGGTACGGCCCTCGGCCATGAACACGTGAACTTCCGGCATACGCGTCTCCTTCCATGCTCCGCCGCGGCCTCGGTAGGCAAGCGACGGGTGGACGCCCTGACGCGGGGGTCAGAGATACTCGCCCCGCGCCGGGGAGATCATCGGGGCGGGCACTGGGCCCGACCGTTCAGTCCTTGTCGAAGTTGTTCCGCCGGCCGTCACGGACGTACCTCACCGTCTCGGAGATCGTGTCCCGGTTGTGGATCGACCTCTGCTTGGCGACGTGGCCAAACATCTGGATGCCGAAGCCGCCGTCCAGGTCGTCGACGATGCGCTTCTTCCACGGACGCCGGACGATCTGAGTCGTGAGCCGGCGAGTGACACGAGGCTGGCTCATGATGTGCTCGGCGATCGCCACCGCTCGGTCCAGAAGCTGCTCGCGGCAGCACCTCGTTGACCATCCCCCACTCGAGCCCCTTCCGAGCCGTGATCGCCTCACCGGTGAGCAGTGCGTACGCCGCCCGCTTCACTCCGAGCAGCTCCTGGAAGCAGCTGTGGATTCCGTCGCCCGGGACCGAGCCGATGTCATAGTGGAGGTCGAAGATGGTCGCGTCTTCGGCACAGAGAGTGATGTCACACATCAGCACGATCTCACTGTGGAACCCGGGGCCGTTGAAGATGCCGATAGTAGGGATCTCGAGGTCGTTGATGAGCGAACTGATGTTGATCCGGCCGTCCTTGTAGGCGTATTCGTACGCCCAGTTCGGCAGGTCCTGCTCTTCCAGTTCGAAACCCTCGGGATCGGAGTCCATCATGAACTCCTCGCCGCTGCCGGTCAGGATCAGGACCTCGTTCTCGGGATCTGCGCCAAGGGTCTTGAGTATCTGGCCAAGGGCGCGGTGGTTCTGGACACTCAACTGGATCGGGCCGCCGACAGTGTGCGCGGCGGCGGCGACCACACCGTCGTCGCGCTGCAGGTCGAAGAAGTCGCGGAACGACTCGCGGTAGTCCTCGAACGTGGGGGTGGGGATGAACTCCTGCAACGACATCTGCCTGGTCCTCGGCTGGTCGGTCCGGCGCTTGCCACGAGCCGGTAGCTGAGGCACTCCGCGCGAGACGGAGTGAATAAGTGGCTTTGCCAGTATGCATCAGAAGGGTGCGCCGCTGTCAAGCGAGGAGGAGCGCAGGCTTCGACCGAAGCACCCATTGGAACTTCTTGAACGTCGACACCGCAGGCCTTCCGCGCTGGTTGCGCACGGGCCCCCGTTGACAGACGCCATCTCAGAGTCCACACTTAATTGGACTAGCCAGATGGCCACTGACAGCTGGGGAGCTAGATGAAGTACGCGCGGGCAGACGCCAAGCAGGCCGCTCGTGAGCAGTTCACGGGACTATGGGCGGCCGTCACGACACCGTTCACGGCCGCCGGCCAGGTGGACGCCGACGCGACGGCCAGCGACATCGGCCACGTTGCGGACCGCCTGGGTGTGGGCGGCATCTTCTGCACCGGCGTGATGGCAGAGTTCTGGTGCCTGACAACGGAGGAGCGCAAGCGCGCAGTCGAGACGGTGGTCGAGGCCGCGACCGGGAAGGTCCCCGTGCTCGCGCACACCGGACACCACTCCGCACGCGAGACCGTCGAGCTGACCCGGCATGCCGAGCAGGCTGGAGCGGACTTCGCGGTGGTGATCACCCCCTACTACCCGGTGAGCTCCTATCAGGGTCTGCGGGCCTGGTTCCACGAGGTGCTGTCCGCGGTCGACATCGGCGTTTGGCTCTTCGACACCAGCTACTCCGGCGTGACGCTGCCCATGGACCTCATCGACGAACTCGCTGACCTCGAGAATGTCTGCGGGATCAAGGTGGGTCACGACCACGACCGGTACCTCGAGACCCTACAGCGGGTGGGTGACCGGATGCTGGTGTGCGAGGCCAACGAGGCAATGTGGCTCGAGAACATGCGCGACCACGGCCAGACCGTCTACATGTCCTCCGCCATCCCGTTCCTCTTCCAAACACCGAGTCAACAACCCATGCGCCGGTACACCGAGCTCGCTCTCGCTGGCGAGTTCGAGAAGGCCGCGGAGGTGGCGGCGACGCTGGAGCCACTTCGCACCCTCGGCTCCAAGTGGCTCCACGGACAGTGGCTGCGGGACCGGACCGTGCCCGTGCCGTTCATCAAGGCATGGGCAGGGCTCCTCGGCATGTCCGGCGGTGACCCGCGAGCGCCTCTGACCCGCCTGACAACAGAACAGCGCACCGAACTCGAAGCGGATCTGGCCGCGGTCGGTCTGCTCGAGTAGCGATCGAGCGGGGGTCGGGTTTCCGTCGTGCCTAGCACCCGGGCGATGCGGCCGGTCGCGCGGGTAACCGCAAGGACCGAACCGACACGCGCCCCTCGAGCCAGCCCTGGGTGTTAAGTCACTTAGCCGTTTGACCAATAGGACCTGGATGCGAAACCATCGAGCCGACCAGAATCTCCACTGAAGAGGTGCTTGGATGACCCGGGAGCTGCGAGCCACCGGCGAGACGAACGAGATCGACTTCGGCGAGTTCAAGCCGGTCCCCACGCCACCCCGGCTCTCCGACACCATCGCCGAACGTATCCGGGACTTCATCATCCGCCAGAACCTTGTGGAAGGCACCCGGCTGCCTTCCGAGCGCGCCCTTGCGGAACGGTTCGGCACAAGCCGGCCAACGGTGAGCCAATCGATCAGGACCCTGTCGCTGATGGGGCTTGTGGAGAGCCGCCGCGGGTCCGGTGCATACGTCCTGCGGCGGCCTGACATGGCCGTGGGCACTCAAGCCGGGTCGCTGCTGTCCCCCACCGCCGGCAACCTCGAGCACCTGGTGAACCTGCGGCTGGGGCTGGAAGGCCTCGGGGTTCAAGGTGCCATCGGTCGCGGAGCCGAAGCTGGCCTCGAACAGGCCAGATCCGCTCTGGCCCGACTCGTTGACAGCGTCGGCGAGACCTCGACCTGGATCGCGGCCGACACCGTGTTCCACGCCACGGTGGTGGGGCTCGCCGGTAACCCGGTGCTGACAGCCCTCTACGAGCAGGTCCACACCTCCCTGCTGGAGTACGAGTACGAGCACTGGGTGGAGGCCGACCGGGTTCCGCGTTGGCTCGCCCCCAGGGAGGCGGAGTCCCAGCTGGCCCTGCACGCCCCCATTATTGAGGCCTTGGAGCGCTCCGACCTGGAGGCCACCATCGCCGCAGTACGCCGACACAATGACGTGATGCGGGAGCATCTGCTGAGCCGCGAGGACTGAGTAACTGGCTGGTCAGGTATTTCTTTGATCTTTGGTTGGGGTCAGGCTGGTATGGGCGTTCAGGGGCTGCCCTCGGCCAGGTAGACCAGGGCGGGGAACAGGCCGATGCCGTGTTTGGCGGCGGTGGACAGGTAGCTTCGGATCGCGCAGAACTGACGGGCACCGGTCAGGGTGCGGAGACACCCGGATACTTTCTGCCGTAGCTTGATCATGCGGATGTCGCGTTCAGACCTAGATCGGCCAGTAGGGCATCGGACCTGCGGGTCTGCGGCGCGTCGAACGTGAGCAGGTGCCTGTCACGCAAGGAGAATCGGGGTTGCGAAGCCAACCGAAGCTCAGCGCGAAAGGCACCTGCCGGGTGAGCAGATTACGCGCGACGAAAGCGAGACGGAAGCAGCGCTGCCCGCCGGGCCGGCCGCGGTTACGGTTCGGCCTGCCGGATGCGTCCCTGACGGACCGTTCGGGGCTGGCGGCGGTGACCGCCCTGGTCGACCGGCTGGGGTTTATCGAGGCGTTGGACCTGCAGGTCGGTGAGGTCAAGCAGCGGGCGCGGGGCCTGTCGGCCGGCGAGTTCCTGGTTGGGCTGGCGTGTGCGCAGCTTGCGGGGCAGGCCACCCTGTCCGGGTTGGACCGGTTGCGGTTGGACGAGGCCGGCGGGCAGTTGGCGCCGGCGCCGTTCGCGCCGCCGCGGACCGCGGGGCGCACCGCGGCCCTGTTCGCCCAGGCCCACCTGTCCGGCGTCGAGGCGGCCGTCGCCGAGGTGACCGGTCGGTGGCTGGCGCGGCTGCCGGCGCAGCGGCGCTGCGAGCTGTCGCGGCGCCGGCCCACGATCGACCTGGACTCCACCGATGTGGAGGTCTACGGCCGGACGAAGCGGGGGGTGGCCCGCACCTACGAGGGAAACTGGCTGGCCGGCCGCATCTGGCGAGCTGGGCAGAAGCCGGGGCTGGTGCTGGCCGGTGACCTGCTCTCGGGTGACGAGGATACGCGGCCCCGCTGCGTGGATCTGCTGCGCTGGGCGTTGGCCGCCCTGCCCGCGGCGGTGTGCGCACCTCCGGTCGTGCGCGCCGACGCCGGCTTCTTCACCGGCGAACTCGCGCACGCCGCCGTCACCGCGGGCTGTGACTTCGCGATCGCGGCGAAACGCAACACCGCGCTGTGGAGGTCCTACGCCGCCGTCCCCGAGAACGCCTGGAGTCCTGTGGGGTGCCAGAAGTCGGCTTGGGCCTGTGACCTGGGATGATGCGGCGGAGCGGGCTGCCGGCATGATGGTCAGCTATGTCCATCCGCCTGCTCTATCTGATCTTCGTTCGGATGTGCGGCTGGCTGGTCCTCTTCGGTCGTTCGTCGGCGTCGAAGGACATCGAGCTGCTCGTGTTACGGCACGAGGTCGCGCTGCTGCGCCGTACCCAGCCCAAGTCCCAGTGGGACTGGCAGACCAGGCGATTCTCGCCGCACTGATCCGACTCCTGCCCAAGACGTTGCGAGCCCACCGGCTGATCACCCCTGGCACCGTCCTGCGGTGGCACCGCCGTCTGATCACAAAGAAGTGGACCTACCCGCAGCGGACGGGCCGACCTCCGACCAGCACGGAGATCGCCATCCTCATCGAGCGGCTCGCGACCGAGAACACGACATGGGGCTACCGGCAGATCCAAGGGGAGCCCCTCACACTCGGCCACCAGGTCAGCGCGTCCACGATCCGCCGGATCCTGAAGACCCTCGGGCTCCCCCCGGCGCCCCAGCGGCAGACCGACACGACGCGGCGGCAATTCCTGCGCACCCAGGCCTCGACCATGCTGGCCGTCGACTTCTTCCACGTGGACTGCGCCGTGACGCTGCGACGTCTGTACTGCTTCTTCGTCCTGGAAGTCGGCTCCCGCACCGTCCACATCCTCGGGGTCACCGCCCACCCGGACGGACCGTGGACCACCCAACAAGCCCGGAACCTCCTCATGGACCTCGGCGACCGGATGGCCGACTTCCAATTTCTGGTTCGTGACCGGGCCGGCCAGTTCACCGCCTCCTTCAACGCGGTCCTCGCCGACGCCGGCATCACCACCGTCACGATCCCACCCCGGACGCCCCGCGCGAACGCCTACGCCGAACGGTTCGTCCGAACAGTCCGGACCGAGGTCACCGACCGGATGCTGATCTTCGGCGAGCGGCACCTGCCCACCGTCCTGACCGCGTACGCCGCCCACTACAACGGACGACGACCCCACCGCGGCCGCAACCTTCAGCCACCACCGCCCGAGCACCCCATCGCCGACCTGACGAAGAAACGGATCAAGCGCCGACCCATCCTCGGCGGCCTGATCAACGAATACGAACGAGCCGCCTAAAACCCCAGGTCAACACCGGTGACCGAATTCTGGCACCCCACACGCAGGCTCGTCTCCGTACCGCCCGCGTCCCCGCTGCGCGAAGGCGAGCCCAGACCCGATCCCCTCAGCCGGAGAGCCGAATGACCACTGCCCTCGCCGCCACCCCACCCACAACCCCCGAACCGCCTGACCACCCGCTGCCGCACCGCGTCTGGCACTACCCGGCCGCCCCGCGTTCCGCCTCCGACGTTCGCCACGACGTCGCCGCCCAACTCCAATGCTGGGGCCTCGGCAGGTTGACCGACACGGTCACGATCGTGGCCTCGGAGCTGGTCACCAACGCGCTCGCCGCCAGTCACCGCGCACGCCAGGACGGGGACGAGGACCTGACGTCCCGGATCGCGATGCGCCTGACCTACAGCCACCGGGATGTGATCGTCGAAGTGTGGGACGGGGGTACGGGCCGCCCGACCCGCCGGGCCGCCGCCCCCGACGCCGAGGACGGCCGCGGCCTGCTCCTGGTCGCCACGCTGACCCGCGACGCCGGCCACTACCAGGCCCGCGTCCGCACCGCCTCCGGATACCGGACGAAAGGCAAGGTCGTCTGGGCGGCCCTGCCTCACAACACCCCACCCGTCCGCCTCGCCCCGGACCCCTCGACCGAGGATCTCCCGCGACGTGACCCGTCCCCCGCCCGTGAGGAGACCACGCAGACCCCGGACGTCTTCGACCTCGCGCTGCTGCAACGGGTGCGCGACGGCCTGCGCAACCTGGACGACTGGACGTCCCCCACCACGCCGACCCACTCCGACCGCCACGCCCTACCGACCTAGAACAGGAGGCAGCCCATGACCGCCCCCGTTGACCGTTCCTGCCCACCGTGGTGCGAGCAGCCCGCCGGCCACCTGTTCGTCGAACCTGCGGGCCCCGGCGATTACCACATCTCCGCATTCACCGTCATCGACCTGCCGCAACTCCCCGGCCTGCGCGACACAACCGCGATCCAGGTCGCAATCGAGCAGTACATCACCGCGAGAAATAGTCAAGACTGGGAGGGTATGACCGTGCGGCTCACCGGCTCTGGGGCAAGACCGACACCCTCGACGCCGAGGCCGCCGCCCGCGCAGTGCTGGCTGGGCAAGCCACCACAACCGCGAAGACCGGCAACGGATCGGTCGAGATGGCGCGAATTTTCCGGCTGGCCAGGCTCTCCGCGGTCAAGGCCCACACCCACGCCTTTCATCAACTACACGCCGTCCTGCTCTGCGCTGACACCCAGGTACGGGAGTCCCTGGCCGGGGCTCGGCAGAGCCCGGCTGGTCCGCCACTGCGCCGCGCTCGACCCGCAGGATCCCACCGACTCCGCCAGCGCCGCGATCTACACGCTGCGCAGACTGGCCACACGGACCCTCACCCTCACCCTCACCGACGAGATCGACGATCTCAACCAGCAGCTGAAGGCCGTACTCACCCGCCACGCCCCCCGACCTTCTGGCGCAGCCCGGTCTTGGCCCGGACACCACCGCCGCGCTCCTCATCACCGCCGGCGACAACCCCGACCAGTTGGTCAGCGAGGCGTCCTTCGCCGCCCTGTGCGGCACCAGCCCCGTCGCGGCATCCTCCGGCAAAATCCAACGGCACCGCGGCTCAGCATCGGCTCGACCACTTGGTTCGGCTGATCGCGTAGATGTTCCGTGGTTCGCCGTCCCGATCTACCGGGCCTTCGGCGAGCGTGAGACCGAGTTTCTCGGCGACACGGATCGAACCTTTGTTCTCCGGGTGGATGATGCTGATGACCCGCTCGCGACCGGTCTCAGCGAACGCGAACTTTAGCGCGGCTGCGCCGCCCTCGGTCGCGATGCCCTGCCCCCACCGGTCCCGTCGGACAGTCCAGGCCACCTCGATGTCCGGCCAGCCGTACTCCTCGTACAGGCCGGCCCGCCCTAGGAACTCACCCGTCGTTCGATCCTCGATGATCCACATTCCGAACTGGTTCAGGGCCCAGTGGCCGATCTGAAACGCGGTCATGCTCCAGACCGACCCGATGCGGCTCGGCGAGCTGGTGTAGATCGACATGTCTGGATGCCGCGCCATGTCCAGGTACGGCTCGACATCCTCCAGCCGCCACGCGCGGAGCCTCAGGCGTTCGGTGAGGACAGACGGGATGGTGATGACGTCGGGCGGGCCGAACTCGAGAGTCATGCGGGGCTCCCAGGCAGAGCGAGGCGGGATTGCTGGACCAGCGTGCCGAGCGCGTGGACGTCAGGATCCGATGCCCATGGGCCGAGGTCCCTGACGACCTCGGTCATGGCAGAGACGACGCTGGCGGCGAGATGCCCGTCAGGTACCGCCGCGGCGGCCCGGCTCGCTGCAACCGCCGCTGCAGGATCCGGCCGGTCCTGAAGGAGTAGGCCGGACGCCAGGCAGAGGTAGGCGTGGCCGCGCTCCTCATGCGCTCGGGGGTCAATGAGATCGACTGCTTCGCGAGCACGGCGCCTGGCCTCGACGCCGTCTCCAAGCTCGATGGCGCACACCGCGCTGAACATCGCCGCGCTGCCGGCGGTGAACGGGGACGACCCGGGCCGGGGCATCATCGCCGCGCCAGCTGTTTCTCTCATCGCGACCAGGGCCCTCTCCGTCTCGCGGACCCGACCAAGGCGGGCTTGACTCCGCGCCTCATAGGCTGCGAGGCGGGCGGCTAGGTACGGCGGTGCGCCTTGCCGAGCGCGCGCCGCGGCGATGGCGGCCTCGTCCCATCGGTGCGTGTAATAGGCGATGCTGGACCGCAGCGCGGCGAGGGAACCAGTCAGAGTGTCGTCGCCAACCTGGTCCGCGTACCGGTCGGACAGATCGCAGAACCGGCGGGCGTCCCGGTAGTGACCGCCGGCGAACGCAAGCCGGCCAAGGTAGTAGGTCAGCTGGCCGCCGAGGCGAGTAGTCCGCAGACTGTCGGTCACGCTCAAGCGGCGGTCGAGCATGCCCTCGACTTGACGCCATCGGTTTGCGATCTCAGCGATGAGTACCCGGTGTGAGGTGGCGTCGTAGCCGGCGGCGATGTCGTCCAGGTCGTCCTCGAGCTCGCCGAGGGTAGGTGCCGCGCTGGAGGTGTCGATCCGGCGAGTCGTCTCGATCGCAAGAGCGGACAACGCTGCGATCGCGACGAGCTGGCGTCGGTCCGTCCCGTTCACCTCCTCGTCTGACTCTGCGGGCTGCGGCTCGGGTGTGTCTACCCCCGCCGCGGCGCTCAGGTTGCTTAGCCGTACCGCCTTCTGCGCTGCGCGGATCCGGTCACCCAGATCCGTCAGCTCGCTGCCGGTCCCGAACTCGTGGTCGTAGGCCCGGAGGATGTCGCGGGTGGGGAGCCGCCCGCCGTTACGAACGGCGGAAACGTTCTTCCGATCATGAGTAGTGCGTTTCTCTAGCTCCGTGCCCGACAGCGCGTGTTCATCCTGAAGCTGGCGGAAGCGTGCAGCCAGCTTCGCCTTCAGTGCCTCGACACCATCAGGTTGCACGACGTTTCCCCTCGACCGCCAGTGCGCCACGGGTGAGACATTTTTTCCCACCCCTGGGGCAGAAGATCTCACCCTCCCACGGAGGTGTCACGCGCTGTGTGATGGGTCCTGCACGGCGGGAAACACGCCGGCCACCGTCCCGGACCAGCAGAGGAGCGCATCGTGCATTTGTCCACGGAAGCGCCAGGCGGGTCCGTCGGCCGGACGCCCGCCGACATCGGCAGCACCGATCCCCCCGGGCCCGACAACGCACCCGGGCAGCTCGGCGCGGCCGAGGGAAGGGAGTCCGGACCGGCCGGCGACGTGGCTCCCTCCCCAATCCTCCCGCGCCGGACACCACACCCAGACTGGGCCGTGGTCGAGCTGGACCCGGACGGCAGGGTGGTCCGGGTCATCGTCGGCCAGCCCGAGTTTCGTAACCCTGCCGACGCCGATCTGTACGCCCGCGGCCGGGGGCTGCCTCATCACCGCGTCGCGCCGGTCGACCTCGGCCGCCGTGTGCCAACCGGGCCCTGAAACGGGGGCCGCCCTTCCCACAAGCGGCCCGTCCACCACCCCGCCCGCGTTGCCTGGCCGTGCCGCGGGCGGGGTGGCCATGACCGCCGCCTGCCCTGGTGCCGACCAGCTCCGCCAGGGCAGGCGGCCTTACCAGAAAGGACTCGTCGTGTGCGTCCCGCGCTCCGCCCCGGACTCCGTCTCGTCGTGGCAGCAGCCGTCGACGCCCCATCCGACGGCGGTGGACGCGGTCGAAGTCGCCCGGGGACCGAACCTCGTGCTGATCCGGTCGTCACTCGGCCGGGTGCCGGTCGGAGTGACCCCGGGAGCATGGGCTGCCTTCGTGGACGCGGTGAGGGCCGGCGAGTACGAGGCAGAACCGGTAGCTGATTACTGGCCTGTTGGAATGCCGGGGGCCGCCCGGACCGCGGCGGCCCGCACGCATCGGGAGAGGAATCTCAAGGATGAGCGTCGGCACCATGAGTAGCGAGAGCGAGCGCCTCCGTAACGCGATGGTCGACCGGCTCGCCGCCGATCATGCAGCGAAGGGCCTCACCTTGCGGCCCGAGGTGGAGGGGGCGCTGCGGACCGTTCCCCGCGAGCTTTACACGCCGGGCGTCCCGCTGAACGAGGCGTATGAGAACGCAGCGGTCCTGAAGAAGTGGCGCGGCGAGGAAGCGATCAGTTCGGTATCGGCGCCGTTCCTGATCGCGGAGATGCTTGGTCAGGCAGCGGATGCGCTCGGTGGTCTCGCAGGGCGTCATGTGCTGGAGATCGGCAGCGGTGGCTACAACGCTTCGTTGTTGCGGGAGCTCGTCGGCTCGTCGGGGTCGGTCACGACTATCGATATCGACCCCCAGGTGACGGGCCGGGCGGTCGCCTGCCTGGCGACAGCAGGCTATGACGACGTGACCGTGGTGTGCGCGGACGCCGAGCACCCGATCGCGCCGGGCCGCCGCTACGACCTGATCATCGTCACGGCTGGGGCGTGGGACATCCCGCCTGCGTGGCGTGATCAGCTCACCGATGACGGTGTGTTGGTGGTGCCGCTGCGCATGTTCGGGATCACCAAGTCCTACGCGCTGCGACGCCGCGGGGACCGACTGGTCAGTGAGAGCCACCGCCAGTGCGGGTTCGTCTCCGTGCAGGGCGACGGAGCCCACGAGGTGCGGTACGTCGACATCGCCGAGGGTGTCCACCTGCGGCTGGATGAGGGCCAGCAGGTCGACCCCACCGTTCTTGATGGCCTGCTGGCGCAGCCCCGCGAGGAGGCGTGGGCCGGGGTGAGCTTGCCGCCCCGCACCGCCTTGATCGACCTGAACCTGTGGCTGGCGTCCCGCCTCACCCACGAGGCGGGCGAGTTCGTGGTGTTGACGGCGCAGGAGACGGCCATCGAGGCCGGCGTCGTCGCGCCCTCCTGGCAGTTCGGTACTCCGGCCACCCTGCACGACGGCACGTTCGCCTACCGGTCGGCGCTGCGCTGGACCGACCGGCGATTCGACCTCGGCGCATACGCCCACGGGCCGGAGGCCGCCGCGGCGGCCGGGCGGATGGTCGAACACATGCGTGCGTGGGTGGACGCGGGCAGCCCGGCTCCGGTGCTGCACGTCCTTCCCTCGCACACCCCGGACGGCGACCTGCCGGACGGGGCGGTCCTGGACAAGCGGCACAGCCGCCTCGTCCTGGCCTTCACCCCCCACGAGAAGGGAACCCCCTGATGGACTACGAGGACGAGCTGAACCTGAACCTGGTCGACGCCGGGACCGCCGCGAGTGGCCACGCCACCAGCACCGACGACGAGTGCGGCTCGGGCGACACGAACTCGGACGCCTGCTCGAGCGGCAGCGGTCGCTGAACCTCGCCCACCCATCGGGCCCGGCCCTCGGGGGGCCGGGCCCGTCCTACCTTCCGCCCGCCCCGAAGCGGGGAGCGAGAGATGTTCCAAGCGGCAGAAGCGGCGTTGATCAGAGCTGCCTCCTACCCCCAAGGCCTACGGCTTCCCGCGTGGCCCGACCTGACCACTGACCAGCCCAGCGAGTGGCTGGAGTGGCTGCGGGAGGTGTGGGCGCTACCAGCGTTCGCGGCAGCCGTCAGGCACGCGGCACCGGACCTGGCCGCCCAGATCAGCCGCGTGCTGGCCGATGAAGCGGTCCAGACGCGCAGGCTTCGGCGTCTGGTGGAGGCGACGGTCCGGTATTTGCTGAGGTGGACGACCCGCGCGACCCCGTTCGGCAGGTTCGCTGGAGTCGCTCCGGTCACGATGGGCCCCCGCGCGGCGGTCCGCTGGGGCGAGCGGCATCACGAGGTGGCCCGTCCCGACGACCGCCATGTCGCCGAGTACACGGGCGTGGCCGAGCGGGATCTGGGGACGCTGCGCACGGTCACGGTCGTGACGAACGCGCTGGGGTATCGGCGTGGCGGGGTGTGGGTGCTGCCCTGCGCCCGCACCGAGGGCGACCAGGTCTGGGATGTCGAGATCGAGCTGACCGGCCCGGTGCGGGTGGCGGTCGAGACGGCCAGCGCCCCGATCCCGTTCCGGGAGCTGGCTGCGAAGGTGGCCGGCGCACATGCCACCGATACGGCGGCGGCCGAACGACTGGTCACCGCGCTGGTGAACGCCGGGGTGCTGCTGTCAGCGGTTCGGCCGCCGATGACCGTGACCGACCCGGCAGCGCACCTGGCGCGCCACATCACCCTCCCCGCCCCAGGCGGGCGGATCGCGGTCGATCTGCGGGTCGATTGCTCGGTGACGCTGCCCCCCGCTGTGGTCCGCGAGGCGCAGGAAGCCGCCTCCACGCTTGTCGCCGTCGCGCCGCACCTGCCCGGCTGGGCCGCCTACCACCGCGCATTCCTCGAACGGTGGGGTCCGGGCGCGGCGGTGCCGCTGCGCGATGTCCTACAGGCTCTCGGGTTTCCCGCCGGATACCGCGGCTCGCCCCGCCGTGACCCGGCAGCGTTCACCGCCCGCGACAGCCTGCTCACATCGCTCGCCCAGCAGTCCGCCCTGGACGGCTGCACCGAGGTGGTACTTGATGACGATCTGATCGGATCGCTGCGCGGCGGCGATGACCGGCCGCCGATCCCGCACACCGAGCTGCGGTTCACCCTCGCCGCCGAGACACCACACGACCTCGACCGCGGTGCGTTCACGTTGACGGTGGTGAGCGGGGCCCGCCATGCCGGAGTCGCGGCTGCCCGGTTCCTGCACCTGCTCACCCCGGCCGAGCTGGACCGGTTCCGCGGCGTCTACGCCGGCCTGCCGACCGCCTTACCTGGCGCGGCCACCGTGCAGGTGTCCGGGCCTCCGCTGGACGCCCGACTGGCCGCCGTCGCCCGTACGCCCGAGCTCCTGCCCGTGCTGCCCGTCGGAGACTTCCACCCCGCCCCGCCGTGGACCCTGGACGATCTGGCGGTGGCCGGCGACGGCCAGCGGCTGTGGCTGGTCTCGCGCACCACCGGGCGGCCGGTCGAGCCGCTGCTGGTCAACTGCGTACTTCTGCCGACCGCCCAGCAGCCACTCATCCGGTTCCTCACGGAGATCTGGACGGCCTGGACAGCTCCGTGCGCCCGGTTCGACTGGGGACACGCCCGCGGTCTGCCGTTCCTGCCGCGGATCCGGCGGGGCCGCTCGATCCTGCACCCGGCCCGCTGGACCATCCCCGCCACCGCGCTCCCCGCACGCACCGCACCATGGCCGCAGTGGCGGGCGGCCTGGCAGCGACACCGCGAACGCCACCGGCTGCCGCGCGAGGTGCTGATCGGCGACGACGATGTGCGGCTGCGCCTCGACCTGGACGAGAACGCCCACCTCACGATGCTGCGCAGCCACCTCGACCGACACGGACGCGTCGCCCTCACCGAGGCCGGCGGGCGAGCGAAGTGGATCGACGGCAGACCAGCCGAACTCCTGCTCACCCTGACCCGCAGGCCACCGGACCACCACCCGACCAGCCGGCCGGTCCGTCCCGCCAGCACCCTCCAGCACCGGCCCGGCAGGTCACGTTGGCTGGACACCCGCCTCTACGGACACGCCGATCACATCCTCACCCGCCTGGCCCTACTCCCCGAACTCCACGCGGGCTGGTGGTTCCTGCGCTACCCGCACCCCGAGCCTCACCTGCGGCTCCGAATCCCGCTGCGGGATACCGCCCAGTTCGCCGACACCGCCCACGACCTTGCCCAGTGGGCGCAGCGGCTGCACGACGACGGCCTGCTGGCCGACTACACCCTGGCCACCTACCGGCCCGAGACCCGCTACGGCCGCGGACCGACCCTCGCCGCGGCCGAAGCGGTGTTCGCCGCCGACTCCCACGCCGTCCTCGGACGGCTGGCCGGCGACCGGCAGGCCACCACCGCCGCAGGAATGATCACCATTGCCCACGGGTTCACCGGCGACGGCGCACGCTGGCTTGTCGACCACGCGCCCCACCGCAGCGGCCCCCGGCTGGAGCCCGCCCAGCTCGCGGGCGCCCGCCGTCCCTACGGAGACGACAGCCTAGCCACGGCGCTGGCCGCCTACCGGACCCTCGCCGACCAGGCCGGGCTCGATGTCGACCAGCTCCTGGCAGATCTGCTGCACCTGCACCACGCCCGCATGATCGGAGCCGACACCGCATCGGAGCAGTACTGCCTGCGTCTGGCCCGCGCCACAGCCCAGACCGAACTCGCCGGGAGGATCCCGTGACGGCGGGACAGTCGCTCGCCGACGGAGCGGCAGGCATCGCCCTCCTCCACCTGGAAACCGGCAACTGGCCAGCGGCGCACGCGGAGCTGGAGCGGGCCGTCGCGGGCGGAGTCAGCGTCGCCGAGGGCGCCAGCCTCTACTATGGCGCTCCCGCCCTCGCGGTCGTTCTCGCCGCATCCGACCAGCCAGGACTCCTCCGAGCGAAAGCCACCGCCGCCGCCGGAACCACGATGGTGACCCGCCACCGTCTGGAGGCAGCCCACCGTCGCATCGACCAACGCCAACGCCCGCAGTACGCCGAGTACGACCTGATCCGCGGACTGACCGGACTCGGTGTCGCGCTGCGCCGCACCGGCGATCGCGATCTGCTCCGCGACGTGCTGACCTACCTGGTGCGTCTCACCGACCCGATCGACGGCCTCCCCGGCTGGTGGTGCTCACACGGCCCGCACCGCGACCAGCCCGTCCCGGGCGGGCACGGAAACCACGGGGTCGCCCACGGCATCACCGGACCGCTCGCTCTCCTGGCCCTCACGCTGATCGACGGGGTCACGGTCGACGGACATGCGGGGGCGATCAGCCGGATCTGCCGGTGGCTGGACACCTGGGAGCGGCAGACCAGCGCAGGTTCGTGGTGGCCGGAGTTCGTCACGCTCGACGCCGTGGACCAGGGCGAACCGCGCCAACCCGGTCCACTCCGGCCGTCGTGGTGCTACGGCACCCCCGGCATCGCCCGCGCCCAGCAACTCGCCGCCCGTGCCTTGGGTGACACCACCCGCCAGCACCACGCCGAAACCGCCTTCACCGCCTGCATCGCCGACGCGACGCAGCTCGGCCGCCTCATCGACCGCAGCCTGTGCCACGGAACCGCCGGACTCCTCACCGCCGCACGCCGGATCACCGCCGACGCACTCACCCCGATCCCGATCGGACTACTGGCGCGCCTGCACCAGCAGACCACCGCCGCAGCCAACGAACCCTCCGGCTTCCTCACCGGCTCGGCCGGCGCCGATCTGGCCGCCGCCGGGACCACGACCTCGTGGGACGCCTGCCTCCTACTCTGCTGATCGAAAGGCCCAACCGATGGACGAGATCCCCTGGACGCAGGTGAACATCTCCTGGCCCGGCCCCGACCGTCATCAGCGTGAACGCCAGGCCGTCGACCACCTCGCCCGCGTCCTGCCCGCCGCCGAAGCCGACGGCCTCATCACCTCCTGGTTCTTCATCCGCAAGGGCCCCTGGCGCGTCCGCTACCTGATCGCCGACGGCGCGACCGGCCGCGACGCCAGGAACTGCGATCCCTTCCATGCCCTGCTCACCAACGGGGTTCGCTGGACCGGCGACATCTACGAGCCAGAGGTCCACGCCTTCGGCGGCCCCAGCAGCATGAACACCGCGCACAGGCTGTTCCACCAGGACAGCCGCCGCCTCCTTGCCTTCCTCGGCAACGGCCCCGGCGACCGGCGGGGACACTCACTCGTGCTGTGCACCGCGCTCATGCGAAGCGCTGGACTGGACTTCAGCGAGCAAGGCGACGTGTGGGCACGGGTCGCCGAGCAGCGCCCCGGCCTGGCCGACACAGCACCCGACCCGCAGGTATCGGCATCGTCCACCAGCAGCGTCCGCCACCTTCTCCTCGGCGATGCCCGTGCGGACCTCATCGGCCGCGACTGGCTCGCCGCGTTCGAGGAAGCGGGCAGAGCACTCCGAACCCTGCGGGAAAGCGGCGACCTCACGCGCGGGATACGCGCGGTCATCGCGCTACACGTGATCTTTCACTGGAACCGGCTCGGGCTCCCAGTAGCCACACAGGCCACCCTCGCGCAGGCAGCGAAGGAGGCCGTCTTCAGCAACGCATCCGCGTAGCCGATCAAGAAGACACCGGCCTGTAGCGACTGAAATACCGGGGCGCGGTGTCCCGAATGCCCACAGGTGCCGGCTGTCGGGCACACACGTCCGGCCTCCTTTGGCCTCCTTCGACCGCACCACACCTATCGGAAGGATCATCGTTGAACACCGCGACCTCGACCCCCGATGCCACCCCCGACGAACTGCGCGCTGCCATGGTCGACCGGCTCGCCATCTCGGGAGCCGTCCTCACCGGCGCGGTCGAGGACGCGATGCGCACCGTGCCCCGCCACCTGTTCGTGCCCGACGCCACCCCCGGCAAGGCCTACGCCGAGCAGGCCGTCATCACCAAACGCGCCCCGGACGGCACGTCCCTCAGCTGCGCCTCCGGGCCGGGGATCGTGGCGATGATGCTGGAGGCGCTCATCGTCCTGCCCGGCCAGCGGATCCTTGAGATCGGGGCCGGCACCGGCTACAACTCCGCCCTCCTCGCGCACCTGACCGGGCCCGGCGGGCACGTCACCACCATCGACATCGACCCCGACGTCACCAGCGGCGCGAGCGCCGCCCTCGCCGCAGCCGGCGTCGAGGCGGTCACGGTCCTCACCGGGGACGGTGTCTTCGGTGACCCGGACGGCCACGTGCACGATCGGCTGATCGCCACAGTGGGAGTCTGGGACATCTCCAGCGCCTGGTGGGACCAGCTCACCCCCGGCGGCCGGCTCGTCCTGCCCCTGCGCTGGCGGGGCCAGACCCGCGCGGTGGCCTTCCGCCGCGACAGCGACCGGATGATCAGCGAGTCGGTGGAGCTCTGCGGCTTTGTCCCCATGATCGGACAGGAAGGCGAGCGGACCGCCCCGATCCACCCCGGCGACCTCGTCGCGCTGCACTGGGATCAGGACCAGGCCATCAACCCCGACGCCCTCACCGGCGTACTCACCCGGAAGCGGACGATCGCCTTGTCCGGCATCGAGGTCGGACCCTACGACCCCTTCGACGGGATCTGGCTACGCCTGACCGCCACCGAGCCGGGATGCTGCCGCATCGCGGCCACCCCCGAGGCAGTGAAGTCCGCCCTGTGCGCGCCCGCGATACCCCAGCGCAGCCCGGCCCTCATCGAGGGCGACTCACTCGCCTACCTCAGCCTCGCCCGCAACCACGCCGCGCCCGGCCGTCACATGCTCGGCGTCATCGGCCACGGCCCGAACCGCCACGACCTAGCCGACCGGCTGATCGAAGGCATCCACACCTGGAACAGCGACCGGGCAGCGATCCCCACCGTGACGGCCTACCGCGGCCTCGCCGGTCTCACGCCCCAGGCGTCCGGACTGATCCGCAAACCAGACAGCCCGCTCACGATCACATTCTGATACGCGGCGGGCCAAAACTCAGCCGCCCAGCCGCCGGCGCCGCAGAACACTCCGACGACGCGAGCGCATATCCACGCACGCGACGCGGACTGACATCGCCCGGCCGGCGGGACGCCGGGTCCAGGGCGGATAGCCGCCCGGAGGCGGAAAACCGTGAGGTGGGCCGGTGTCCGCCTCCCGGGCGGGCGCCGGGCCGCCGCACGTGTTTTCCTGCCTCCGGGCGGCGTAGCCTGGCCGACCATCGGAGGGGGCCGCAGGCCGCTGACCTGGGATTTTACCGACCGACTCCCCCTCCACCCTTAATCGGAGGGAATACTGGAGGGAATATCCGTGGGAATAATGGAGGGTATAACGGAGGGTGGGGGTTTCGATTTAGCCTGCATGGCAGGAGGGGTTCCGGTGCATGCGGCTCGCCGGGTGGCCCGAGGCGAGGACGGTTTCTTGCGCGGCGGCGGAATGGGTAGCCTCGCGACAGGCGGTTTTGGCTTAAATTTCCACGCTAGGACTTTTCTCGCCCCACATTAAATTATTCCACGCTACCAATGTAAATTTCGGCATGGGTAATGTCAATGGCCTACGGACCATAGAACGCGAGTATCCGATTTCCGGGGTTGTCCCTGGGGAGAGCCTATGGCCGGTCTCGACTTCGCCAACGGCGGCCAGCACGGTACGCGGCAACCCCGGCCAGGTCGCCGCCGCCGCGACCTACAGCCACTGGTAGTCGGTGGGAATCTCCTGCGCGGCGGGCCTGCGATGCTGACGGCAGCTGCCGCCGCAGTCGGCCCCGCCGCCGAGGAACCCGGCCGCGACACCGCCAGCGAGGATCCGCAGGGCGAGCGGCAGCGCGCACAGTCCGACGACCAGCCGGCTCACGCGGGGCCGAGGGGGGATCGCGGCCCGAACTGCGGCGTGGGTGGGCGGGGTGTCGGTGCCGGGTCCGTCTCGTCGTGGTTGTTGTGGTGGTCGTGCGGGTCGGGGTTGTCGGCTGGGGGGCGGGTGCGGATCGGGGTGCCGTAGCGGGTGGTGAGTCCGTCGAGGTCGGTGCGGGTGGTGGTGTGCAGGGGCAGCCACACTTGCCGGGCGGGGGCGAGGTCGGGCGGGTCGGCCGCGGTCGTCGGGGCGGTCAGGGGGGCGGGGGCGGCGGTGACGAGGACGACGCCGGCCGGGGTGGCGGCGAGCCGGGCGCGTAGTTCCCGTTCCCGGTAGGCGGACGGCAGCCAGATCAGGACGGGGCTGGTCAGGCCGCTGGAGGCAGCGAGCCTCGTGTAGCCCGGGATCTTGCGGACGATCTGAGAGAGGGATTCGGTGCCGGTGTCGAATTCGACGAAGAAGTCGAGCCGGCGCTGGCCGGCCTGCCAGGTGCCGTAGCCGTCCGGACGGATCCACTGCCGCCACAGGGCGGCGGCACGCCGTTCGGACCACCAGACAGTCAGTCCTTCGTTGTCGGGACGGGTGCGGCTGGCATACACCCAGGCGGTGAAGACCGCGTTGACCCCGACAAGGTGACCAAGGCGGGGCGAGCTCACCCACGCGTGCAGTTTGTCGCGGCGGTAGCCGAGGTCGGCGGCACTCTGGCCGCGCCCGGCGGCGAGAATCGCCGCGCCGACCGGCCCGAGCATGTAATGGTAGGGGCCGGTACCGCGGCCTTGGCCGTAGTAGGGGCGCATCCGGTCGACGGTCTGCAGCCGGTGCAGGGTCGCGAGCCGCATCCGGGCCATCCGGTCGCCGTCGAACGCGAGGCGGGTCAGCTGGTGGCTGGTCAGGACCCGGTGCTCGTGCAGCATCGCGAACATCCACCGGTCCCGGCTGGTCATCCGCCCGGCCACTTCCAGCAGTCTCTGCTCGGCGCCGCTCACTGGCCGCCTCCCACCAGGGCGGGTCGGAGATCGCGCCCGGCTTCGAGCGCGGAGGTGTACTGGCCTGCGGCGACCCGCAACGCGGCGGTGTCGGCCTGATCGATCACGAGGCGGGCCGCCGCCGTCCACGCCGTGTCCTGCTCCGGAGCCCTTTCGGAGCCCTTGGGGGAGGGGCCGCCGGAGGGAGCGCGCGCATCCCCGCCGGAGGGGGACGGCACAGATGCGGACGGCTGGGCCAACTTCACGCCCTGCAGACGGTTCACCTGCAGCAGATGGGCGTCCTCCGGGATGGTCGCCTCTCGTCCGGTCGCCTGTGCCAGCAACCGCTGGGCTTCCATCCACGGCCACGGCGTCAGCACTGCCAGCACCGGCAGGTCCATCGCAGAGCTGCGGTAGGAGGCCGCCTGCACCAGGCCCGCCCGGTGCCCGCCGAGCACCAATAGGGCCCCGACTCCCCGCACCCCGGCCGGCAGCCCGACAAAAACATCGATAAAACCGGGCAGCGCCTCCGCGTCGAGATCGGCGATATCCCCGCGGTAGACAGGGGCCAGCGCTGCGGCGCGATGACGCAGCACCAGCGTCGCCATCCTCACTGCCGCGGCATTCCACGTGTCCGACTCCCGCGGACGCGGAAGAGACGCCCGCACAGCGTGCCGGGCCGCCAACGGTGTCTGCGGCCCAGTCACCTCCATCCGCAACTCCCGCAGGCTGAACCACCGGTCGGCCTGCCTCGGGACATCAGCGCCATTCACCCCCAACCCACCCGGGGATTCCATCAGCGTCAGGAAGATCTCGGACCGATTCAACGATGATTCCGCAGCGTTATCAGAGTCGCGCAGCACGATGGATGTCTCCCGTCCCTGGAGCCAGCGTTCCGTCGGCTCCAAGGACGCCACACCACATCTGACGGTGATCTGACACTCGTCCACGCCCAGGTAGATGAGGCGCAGGGGCGTCCGGAAGCGACCTGACGGTGATCTGACGGTGATCTGACACATCGCCTCGGAGGACGGGAATGATCAGGTGTCAGATCTGTGTCAGATCACCGTCAGACACCCTGGAGTTCACTCGGACCCGAACAGCTACCTCGGCTGCCAACTGCCGTTCGCCAAGCGGTATCCGCCGAGATCCTGTTGCGGAGAAACCGAGCTCCCCGGCCTCCGTCCCGCCCGACCCGAGGTGCTGTGGGATCAATCCATTCACCGTCCAGCCCGCAACCACCCCGAAACCCAAGGGCCCTACCCAGAAGCCACGGCCCGCCCGCACCGTTGCCCACCTCCGTCAAGATCGAAAATCTCGCTATCTGCCCAACGATAGTGAAATTCCCACCAACGCTACCGGGGGCCTCAACCGCTCTATATCGCGGTCCACCGCACTCCATGGTCAGCCGCCGCCTCGGTGTTCCCGCGCTACCGGAACACGACGCCGGAGTCATCATCGACCATCCGCCCTACCATCACGCCGCGCACGTTTCTCCGCAATCTCAGTGCGCTCGCGGGGCAACTGCCGCCCCGGGCGGGGGGCCTCCTCGCTGTCCATTTCCACCGGTGCGGCGGACGACCTGCTCGTGGACACCGTCATCGCCGGCCGCGCCGCCGCCCGCATCGTCGGCCTGGGCGGCAACCGTCTGATCCCCCTCTCGGCTCGTCGCCCTGCACAGCGCTCGCGCTACCCAAGCGTCCGGTGCTCCCTCCACGTCACCGCCCCCGTAGGCATCCTTCTTCGCGCGCCCACGACGTAGCCCACCCGCCCCCTGCCTGCGCTCGGCCAGTAGGCCCGACAACGGGCCTGAGCTGGGAGAACGTGATCTGACGGTGATCTGACACAAGTTGCAGACGCAACAACAGTCAGATCACTGTCAGGTTCCTTCGCTCACCATGGGAGCGCAGCGCGGACCCGGTAGATCTCTCCGAGGAGTTCGGAACGGAACCCACCCAGCCCTGTAGGTCCACCCGTCGCGCGGCGCAGGTCCGCCAGGACCCCGCTCCGCACCAACCGGCGGCGCCCAGTACACCGCCGCAGTCAAAAGCGGGCAGGTCGATCTCTGGGCTACCTCCCCTGCGCCCGGCTCTCTTCACCACGATGACTCCCCAGCAATTCGCCGATGCCGTTCAAGCGCTCGCCGACCTCATCGCACTGCATTTCCCTCCCGACGGGCCCATTCCTCATCAGGGAAGCCCTCCGGAATTTGAGACAATTTGACACCACCGATACGGAGAGCGACAATCGCCGTCGCCGATCCGACGGCGTCAATCCACAGAATGGGACCGAGAGAAGCCGATGTTTCACATACTCCCCCTGCAACTGGCGAGGGAACGCCGCCCACAGGACACCCCCGCAGCCGGCGACAGCCGGGGCGACGAATGACCACGCCGAGCTCCGGCACCCTCTGGGGATCGACCATTCCGCAACCGACCGTCCGGGTGGCGCTTTCTCTTCGGGCCTCGACCGATGAGGAAAACCAGCCCTACTCCCTGGACGGGCAGGAAGCTGGACTGAAGAAGTTCGTCGCGAGTCAACCAGGCTGGACTATCGTCAAGATTTATCGCGACCGCAAGTCTGGCGCCACCATGGACCGCCCTGGGCTGCTCCAGGCCATATCAGATGCCCGAGCCCACCGCTACGACGTACTTCTCGTCTATCGGGTCGACCGCATCGCCCGCTCCCTACGGGTCCTCTGCCAGATCGTCGACGAACTCGACAAGACCGGCGTCACCTTCAGATCGGCCACCGAGCCGTTCGACACATCCACCCACATCGGGCGCATGCTGATGCAGATCCTGGGCATGTTCGCCGAATTCGAACGTGCCGCCATGATCGACCGCATCCGCAAGGCACTGCGCGCGAAGTCCGCCAAGGGCGGATGGCACGCCGGCAGGACCCCATACGGCTACACCGTGGACGAGAACAAACTCTTCCTCGTCCCCGTACCCGATCAAGCGCTCGTCATCGAGGAGATCTTCCACCTGTACACCCGACGCCATCTCGGCAGCAAGGCAATCGCGAACCACCTCAACGAGAAGGGACTGCGGACCCGCGACGGAGGACTCTGGTCCGACCGCTACATCACGACCCTGCTCCGGAACCGCGTCTACACCGGGGAGATCTACTACGACGATTCCTGGCACCCAGCCCCGCACACACCTCTGGTCGACAGCGACACCTTCGCCAAGGCCACGAAGATCCTCGATGCCCGATCCAGAGATCACAGCTTGCGCGCCTCGAACCCCGCAGAGTACGAACTCACCGGCCGCATCGTCTGCGACCGCTGCAACGCCGCCTACACCGGAGCCCTCGCCCACGGACGATCCCGCGAGTACCGCTACTACATCTGCCACAACCGGCAACGCTTCGGCAAGAACCGCTGCGACAACGACCGGCTACCCGCAGACGCCCTCGAGGACGCCGTCATCAACGCCCTCATCAAGGCCTACAGCACTTCGACGATCTTCGACGCCGCCATCGCCGCCCACCAGACCAGAACCGCGGAACCCCAGCAAGACCACAGCGAACACCTCGCCCGGCTGGAAAACCAGATCAACTCGATCCGCGGCAAGATCCGCAAATACCAGACCGCGTTCGAAGAGGGCACCATGCCCGAGGACGCCTGCGGAGAACGCATCCGGGACCTCGCGACACAGCTCACCCAGGTCCAGGACGAACACGACAAGATCAAAATCGAGATGGTGGAGGAGCCGCCCGATCCCGTGCCACTCGCGAAGATCGGCGACGTCCAAGGTCTCATCTTGACCTTGCTGACGGAAGCTCCGGCGAAAGAGGGCAGCAAGCCCCTGCGCAGGGCAGTCCTACACACACTGACCGAAGAAATCCGCGTAAGATCAAGGTCGGACATCACGCCGACGTTCCGCATTCCCGACCAGGACGCGGTTCGGGTTGTCCCAGATCCTGTGGGCAGGGGCGGGGTCGAACCGCCGACCTTCCGCTTTTCAGGTCTAAGCGCCTAAGCGCTGTGCTGACCTGCGTTTTCCCACGACCTCGACGAGCGTAACCGCGACAGGCGGATTGTCTTCAAATCACAGTAGCATCCGACCCGCCGGGCAGGCGAGGCCTCGGGCCACGCCGCCTCGGACGGGAGTTTTCGATCATGGAACAGGGTCGGTGGTCGAACACTCCCAAGCGTGTGCCCGACGCACGAACCGTTCAGGGTGCGCGCTGCGGGGGCACGGTCAAGGCCGGCCTGACGGTCGGTCTGGAGCTGCTCGGCGGTGCTGAAGCGAACCGAGGCGAGTGTGGAAACCGATCACGAAGTGACGAAAGTCATTATTGTAGGCGGGAAGAACAACAGCTCGGCTCTCCCATTTTGACCATCGGACCCTTCAATTCAATTTGCCCTTTTTTCTGCGGCACACCGAAGAAGATATTCCGTAAATCGATGCGTCTTCGCAGCCCGCTCCAGAGTCTCCACGTTCTCGGCCGCAAGATAACTCGAAGCCCATCTCTTCAGTTGTTCAAAGAGAGTCGCCAGATCGCCACTATCTATGATTAGATCTTGACCTGCGATGAACCGTAGACCGTGGGGACTCCTTACCGGTCCACCATTCAAAGCCTCCACAACCAGCATCGCGAGATGGTACTTAAGGTTACTCTTCTCCATGACCGTCGCCGCAGCAGTTTCCGAAACGATGAAGGTGTCGATCATCCGCTGAGTCTTAGCGGCCCAAAAATATACTTCAAGTGGAATCGAACGGTCGAAAACGGGCCTATAGTCTTCATTCTTCTTCAAGAGCGAAGAGGGCTTGCCTCGTGCCTTGTCGGGCCGAGCGAGCCCCATTGCCGTGATGGCGGCACCCAGGAGCGGTATGCCTACGATCTTCGAGGAATCCTTGCCCTCATTTTTGTAGTAGTTTTTACGTCGATCATAGTACCAGCCTTGCGTCAGAAAGAAATTTTCTATGTTGCGTTGTACCTCATCTGTGGCACGCAGCGATGCGTCGTCAATATTAGTCTGGCGATTTGTTGCTCTAATTACCTGGTCGCGAGTCTCGGCGTCGTCGGTGACAATGATACGAACAAGAATCATACGGGTCTCGTCGTCCAACGTTGGACTATCCCTAAGGGCATCATAAATTTCATGACTTGTCTGAAGCCCGTTGACGATCTGAATATCCGATAGCGAGTATGTTTTTCCCGCACTAGTCGCCTCACCGCATAGGATAGTCACACCATTATTTAGCCACCAGAATTCGGGGCCATCCGGCGTGGTAAGCGACCTACGAATGTCCTGATTTACGGCAACGTTGCCTTGATAATCACGAACGTTCCACTCAAAAAGATGCCGACGAAGTCGTCCGTTCTCGTCGACGATTAGATCGTAGTAGTCTTTCAAGCGCACCAAAGCGACATGGGACTGCCCACTGGTCGCACTTTCTTGGTACCGCATCGGCAATGTGTAAGACGGGCGATCATTGTACCGGGCCAACAATTCCTTATCGCCCATAGTTGCGACTTCAACATTGCCGGCGTCCGGAACCGAACCTTGGATTACACTGCGCAGCAGTGCAATCTTAGACTCGACCTGCGGAGTAATATTTCGGACGTCTCCCGGTGTTGCGTAGATCACGTGCACGCGGATCCGAGGCCGGCGTACGAGGAGTTTTTCCCAAGCAGTACGGAAGATCCGAACTCTGTTGAGTACCGTACTATTGTAGAGAGCGGACAGCTCATCCAAATCCTGCGAGAGATCTAGAAGGCGCCTCAGAGAGTTTTCCAGCTTGTCGATCGCTTCTTCGGCGAACCCAGGCGTACGCTTGGCCTGTATGATCCAAAGATCCAAGGATCGATTCTGGCCGAACTCAGATGGCTTCCTGCTTGGCGAAAGTACCTCCGAATCTTCATCCAATAGAACATCATCAAAAATTGTGTAGACCGAGTCAATGGCGCCGTCTTGTCCGCCGCCGACTACGCCGGCTTCGACTTCATCCAGCTGTAGGCCGTAGGATCGCATAACCAGCTCAGACACAAAGACTTCGAAGGCGAAACTTTCTGGGGCATCCGGAAATTTCTCGATTCGCCATGATTCAAAAATTCGCATAAGCAGTGTCTGTGCATTCGTCCTCGGCTGCCTCGCCACGACCCATCCCCCAACACATTGGCGCACTAGACAGTCGACATTCTATCCAACATCACCCATAAAGCGCGATACAGGTACACACGGGTCGACCTACCGACCGATCCCACCTTAAATCTAGAGCAAATGGAATGGATCGACCGCGGATTCTATAAGGAGGCCAGGTAGAATTTTACGGAGCCTACCGTGTAGAGAGGCGAGAACAACGTCGCGACCGGACGAGTTCTCGATGGCCTTCGCAGGGGCAACATCCAGCGCTGCCCGGCTTAGGGTCGCTGCATCGGTGCCGATGACAAGTTTGATCTCAATCGGCGCAGGCCCACCATCAGCCACAGGATTCTCTGCGATATCGAAGACATAGATCCAGTCGGCCGGATCCGTATTTTGGTCGTCGAGAAGGCGCCAAGTTCCGTCGGCCTGCCGATGCAGATCAGGTCTTCCTAGGAAGGGTTGCCAAGAGTCCCAGACGGGCTGCGGAATGGCGAGCACGCATCCGACTGAGGTTTCTCTTTTTGTCACCTGGAACTTGAAGGCAACCTGGTAGAAAGTCCGCTTGAACACGTTGGAGATGTTCGGGCCTTCGACCTTTCGGCCTGACCACTCCTGATTTGCGGCAACCTGGGCCGGGAAGTCGTCTGGATGTAGGTCGAGCGCGCCCCGCAATGCGGATACTGCGTGCCTGTAGCTGCCATGGGTGTCAGTGGTCTGAAGCTCGATCACGCCGTAGCGTCCGAGACAAAGCCGTGTGCCATCGTCGGATAGCAGCAGCTCGACGAGCGTTATATCAAATGACAGCTCGGGCGAAGCAGGCGTCCGGGAAAGGCCGATCTCGCCGCCGAGCTTCTCCTGAAAGTAACAGAAGACCCGCGTCCCGCTGCCATCCCCGAGTGTTCCCTTGACACGCTCGCCGGTGAGGGTCGGAACCGGGATTATAGCGACTGGTTCGTCATCTGCGACAGAGAACAGGCGCCGCGTCATGGTCGCAACTAACGTGTCATCCAGAGCCCTGTACGGGCACACGAGCCAGTCCTGCCGACGACCGTTACTCTCCGCACTAATCGAGCAGACGCCCTGGCTGTTGTCTGCCTTCACGCAAGTCTTCAGGCTTCCCAGGATCTCAGATAGGAAAGGGCATCGGCGTTGCCTCTGGTCCTGGAGAGCAGTCGGGTGTGCGGCCACAATCGGGAAAACTCGGTGGCCGTGCCATTCGGCGAGGTGAGGGCGTCGGTTTGGCTCGGACGTCAGCGGGTGATAAAGATCGTTAGTCACGCGGCACTGTCCGCCAGTGTTGGAAGCAGATCGCCATGCGGGCCGAGGAAGGCGACGGGACGCCGTCGGAATGGACTGTCGAGCCGGTGCGTGGGCCTGCCGTCGAGACAGCGGTGAATCTCTTCGGCAATGGTCTTGGCCAACTGGACCGGGACAGCATTACCGACCTGGTCGTACTGGCTGGATCGGTTGCCGTGGAACACAAAGCTGTCGGGGAAGCCCTGAATCCTCGCCGCCTCTCGGATGCTGATGGTACGGTCCTGTTCCGGATGAGTGTATTCGCCGGTCTTTGGATCTCTGAAGCGAGTCACGATGGTGCGGGGAACACCGTTCCACGACATCCGTCGGTATCGGCGGGTGTGGTCCTTGCGCAACGCTCGTTGCATACCTGCTGGGAGCAATTCAAACGGCAGATCGCGCCAGTCTTGGCCAGGCTTGAGGTGGGCAATCCTGACGAGGTTAGAATCAGACAGCTTTGCGGCGTAGTGGTTCCACAGCTCGTCGGTCAGACCAGCGCGCATCTCGCGCTGGTACGCGGTCGTTGCGGGCCCGACATACCGGTCGTTCTGCTTGCCAGCCTCGACGGAGGGCAGGTCGCCAATGGCGTCGTAGGTGGTCAGAAATCCGGCTGACTGCGATGCGGTGATGGTGCAGTTCGGCAGCAGGTCGCCGATTTCTCCACCATGGGTAGGGGTAGGAAAGCCGTAGCCAGCAGGAATATCGAGATCCTTACGCCACGCGATGATGACAAGCCGCCAGCGCATCTGCGGCGCACCGTACTGGGCCGCCAGCAACTCAGCACATGCTCCTGCGTACCCCGTCTCGGACAGGCCCTGCAAGATCGATTGGAGGTAGGCTCCGTTGCCAAGGGTGACTAGGCCAGGGACGTTCTCGATCACGACGCACTTCGGACGCAGATCCTTCGCAGTCCGTAGGACCTCTCGGAAGAGGTTGTTGCGCTCGTCCCACACGACCCGGGACCCCATGACAGAGAAACCCTGGCATGGTGGGCCAGCGAACAGTAGGGACAGCTCGCCGGGTGCAATGCCAGCCGCACGGGCGATCTTCTCACTGTCGATGTCACGCAGGTCGCCAACCAGCACGTCAGCCGGCAGGTTGGCCTGGTGGGTCGATGCATACTCAAGGTCGATCTCGGCGGCGAGCCGCAGATCCGCGCCAGCGGCTACCAAGCCGGCAGACGCACCGCCCGCGCCAGCAAACAGATCGATAGCGCTGAACGATCTGTTCGCCGCAGCGCCGTGACTGGTGCCAGCCAGGACGTCCGGCTGTGCTGCCCTGGCCGGGGCAGCGCCCTCCGTGCTCTCCATCGCGACCTCCTCTGAGGAGGAACGTAGCGGATGGGGCCGACAGGACAGCCCACATGGCTCGTGGAGGATCACTGCATGCCCGAAAGGTGGGTCTCGACACCGGCAGCTGCTGGCCTCCGTGGCCGGCGCAACAGCGACACCGAGCCGGAGCTGCTGCTACGCCGCGCCCTACACGCCGCCGGCGCCCGGTTCCGGCTCCACCGCGCCCTCGACGCCGGCTGCAACCCCGACCTCGTACTCCCGGGCCGGAAGATCGCAGTCTGGGTCGATGGCGACTTCTGGCACGGCTGCCCGGTTCACGGCCGGAGCGCGTTCAGCGGCCCGAACGCACCGCTCTGGGCCATGAAGATGCAGCGCAACCGAGAGCGAGACGCTCGCGCCTCGGAGCTCGCCCGCCAGGCTGGCTGGACAGTCGTACGGCTCTGGGAGTGCGAGATCCGAGCAAGCCCCACCGACGCGGCCCGCCGAGTCCTTGGCGCTGGCGATGCCTAGAGTGGGCAGATTTTCCCGATCGGCAGTAGAGCCTATGCCTCCTCCCGCCACCCGGGGCGGTGTTGGTCCATCCACGCTTCGATGTCGACGCGGAGCCACAGCCGTTCCTTCTCGCCGGTGTACCAGGGCGCCGGGAAGTCGCGGTCGCGGGAGATGGTGTGCGCCCGAGAGCGGGCGACGCCCAGCAGGGCGCGGAGCTCGGCGAAGCCGACCAGGTCGGCGGGCGTCGCCGGTCGGGTCTCAGGTTCGTCGCTGCTGGCCACGGATCCGAATACTGGTTGCGGATCCGGATCCTCTTCTCGGGCTCTTCCTTCGAATCCGCTAACGCGCTACCGTGCCTGAGTGATCGCGTGTCGTACCCGACGCGCGGGAATGAGTGAGCCCCACCGGTTGACGGACCGATGGGGCTCGGTGGCCGACCTGGCTGGAGGTACGACCGATGACTTCATTCTGCCCTGACGCAAACGACACACCCCCATCCGTTACCGCAGAGGGTGAGGCCGCTCCGACGACCGTGCATGTCCGCGAGACGGGCACAGGGCCCTACCGGTGTGTGGTGGTCGATGTGCCGGCCGGTGTGCATCCGGCAAGCCTGGCCACGGCGTTGCGCAGTCTGCCGATCGCTTGTGAGTTCGTGGGCATGGAAGATCTGGCCGGCACTCGCGGCGGTGGTGAGCTGCGGTTCAGGGTCCACGATCAGCATCCGCGTCTGACCAGCAAGCCCGGCGGCCGGGTGCTCCGGTTGGCCGATGACAGCCCGCTCGCCGAGTTCCTGAGTGCCTGCGGCGAGGGTGAGCAGCGGTGAGCGCGCGCATGGTGCTTCCGGTGACAGGCGCCCATCGTGCGCTGGTGGCGCGGCGGCGTGTGGCTGCGGCCGTCGAGCGGCGCCCGCTGATCTACGGCCTTGCTGTGTTCGACGACGCGGGGGCCTTGGTGGAGGTGGTGAGTCCGTTCGGGAGTGAGACTGCGGCGCGGCAGTGGGCTGACCTGTACGGCGTCGAGGCGTATCAGGTTTTGCCGGCCCGGATTGCGGGTGGGAGGCACTGAACCCGCCCCGGATGATCGGCCCTCTGCCCTGTCGGGTGGAGGGCCGTTCGCGTGTTCGGGGCGCAGCGGTGTTCCGCCTGGTCGGAAAGGTGTTGCCGGTGCGGGTGTGCCAGGTCTGCTGGCCGCTCGACGTCGCGGACGCCCTGCGGACCAGTTACCGGCACGATCGTCATGTGACGATCGTGCCGGGTTGGCCTAGCATGCCTGTCATGGGCGATCGTCACGTGATGAACGGTCCGGCTTCGACCCAGGGGGTGTGCGGGTGTGGCTGCGGGCGGACGTGTCCGGCTGCGCCGGCCGGTGGGGGCCGGGTACCGCGGTACGCCTCTCACGGTTGTCAGCAGCGCGCCTACCGAGCCCGCCAGGCCGCCCGCACCGTTCCCCCGGCGGACCCGGCGAGCGTCGCCGGGCTGCTCGACGCGATTCGTGCTCTGGCCGGGGTGCTGGACGCTGGTGGCCGGCCCGACGATGCGTTGCTCGCCGTGGTGCGGGACGGCATGACGGCGCTGCTTTCCCGCGCCACCCCCGCGCCGGAGGCGCCTGCGCCGGCTGCCGACCGTGTCGCGGCCCTGTCACCGGCGGCACCGTCGTCCGGCACGTCACCCGATCTCCGGACGCCACGTGATGATCGCTCGGGGAGGGCCGGTCACGCTCTGGCGGCTGCCGTGCCGGTGCTTCCCGACGATCGTCACGTGGCGGCCGCGCAGGCGGTGCCGGTAGCGGGTCCGGACGAGGCCGTGCCACGGCCGGCGGGTTCCCGTCGGCGGCGGGAGCGGCCGGTGGTGATTCGGACGGACCGTGGGGACAAGGCGCTGTCTCCTGAGCTGTCCGCGGCGGTCCGCGCCGTCGTCAACTCCGCGGAAGGGGACACGCCCGTGGTCCGCCGGGTGGACTCCGATGTCAGTGGCACGCAGGACGTCCACGTGGGCGGTGTGCTTCTCGGGACGGTGCGTCCCGCTTACGGTCCTCATGGCGGGAAGGCGTGGCAGGCCCGTGATGTGGCGGGCAGCGTGGCCCAGGTCTGGCGGAAGGGTCGGATGTGTGAGACCCATCCCCGCCGTGGTGAGGCGGTCGACGCTCTTGTCTACCACCTTGCTTTCCTCGCTGAGCGGGCACGCCGCGCCTCCCTGCGTCCCCGGGCCGTTGCCTCGACCGACCCAGCTCCCACGATCGTCACGTGATGATCGATGGCCGCGTGGGTGGTGTCCCCTCCCGCGCTCGGGCGTGGTCAGGCCGCTGAGCGGCCCTCCGCCCGCATGGGTGGAGGGCCGCTGGCGTGTCCGGGCCGCCTGCGCCTCGTGCGGCCGGTCACGATGCGCAGGCGGTGGTTCCCGGGCTTCCCGGTCGGTCAGGGGCGGGGTGGGGTGTCCTGCTTCGGTTTGGCGCGGTTCTTGCGTCGTGCCTGCGCGGAGCGCAGTGCCAGTGCGGAGAAGTAGGAGCGTCGGGCGTTCTCGGCGCGGCGGGCGCGTTCGGCGGGTGGGAGGGTGCCGTCCGGGTCGACCTGGCGGTCGAAGCGGTCCAGGAACGTCGCGCGTCCGCGTGCGGTACGCGCGGCGCGGTCGGGGGTGGTCGCCCACGATGCGTGGGCGGCGATGCGGGCGATGAGAGACCTGTCCTCGGGGCGGGTAGCGGCCATGGCTGACTCCTGAACGATCCTGTGACGGTCCTGGGCGAGGCGGGATGGGCGGGGGCTAGTGAACGGTGGGCCCGGCCGCGGGGAGTTGTGGCGGCTCGCGGGACGGTCCGCGGACTGCGGTGAGCAGGACCGCGGCCCGGTCGGTGGAGCAGCGGTGCCCGCGCTGGCGGACACCGCGGGCGAGCGCGGTCCGGGTGACCGGTCGGCCCTGGCGGGTCAGCTCGGCGGCGACCGCGCGCCCGGCCGTGAGGAGATCGGCTGGCAGGGATGCCGGTGGCGGGCGGGTGTCGTCGAGGGGGGTGGTCCGGTCGGCGGGCGGGCCGTCGCCCGGCGGCCGGTCATCGCCCGGTGGTGGCGGGCTGCTGGTGGGGATCGTGCTCTTCGTGGGTGCCGGGTGCGCGGGCCGGGTGGCTTTGAGCCCGGCGACCAGGCCGAACGCGGCGACGGGCCAGAGGGCCATCGTGGGCACCCAGACACCGGGAGCGCCGGTGAGCGCGTCGGGTCCGGCGGCGGTGAGGTTCGCCACGCCGGACATGCCGACCCCCGCTACGAGGGTGCTGATGGGCCAGCGGAGTGGGGTGCCGGTGCGGCGCCGGTGGCGGATTTCGATGATGGACGCCAGCGCCATCAGCTCGACGGACATGGCGATGAGCCAGGCGGCCCAGTCGGGTTGCCCGGCCCACGCTGCGACGTCGTGGACGTGGACGAACGCGACGCAGAACACGCCCACCGCGAGCACCACCGGCAGCGCCGCACCGAGAAGGCGTTCCGCGCGCCCCTGCCGGGCGGGTACCGGGGCGGGTCCGGCCCGTGCCTGGCCGTGGTCGCGTCGGGCCGCGGTGGGGGCTGTGGGGACGGCCGTGGCCGGGTCCGGGGTGTCCTGCCTGGCGGGAGCGGGAGTCATGTCGGGGTTCTCCATTCCTGGGGCTATGCGGCGCGAGTGAGGGATTCGGGGAATGCGAGGCAGGAGAGAACGGCGGTGGCGAGAGCGGGAGGGACGGCGTTCCCGGCCTGAACGAACCGGCTGGTGAGAGTGCCCTGCCACGGATAGTCGGCGGGAAAGGACTGCAAGACGCCGAACTCGGTTGGGGTGAAATGGTCCTCGGGGCCGACCCATCGGCCATTTTCCGTGGCAGCTCGGAAGGTTTTCCGGACGCTGGCACCGCCCCAGGCGTTTCCGCGGGTGGTCACGGTGAACGCCGGCCGGTCGACCAGACCCCGGCCGAGAGCGTCGGCCATGCTGCGCCAGGGCCTGAGCGGCGGGGCGAATCGTGCGGCGTTCGGGCGGTAGCGGGTGTGCGTGGGTTGCGGCGGGCCGACCGTGTCCCGGGTGCGGGAGGCGAGGAGGAAAGCACGGCGGCGGGTCTGTGGTACGCCGTATTCCTCGGCGGACAGAAGCCCGGTCCAGGTGGCGTATCCGCTGCGGCGTAGTTCGTAGGCGAACCGTTCCCAGATCGGCAGCACGGCGGGAACCTCTTCCATCGCGATCCAGGCTGGCCGCAGTGCCCGGGCGAAACGCATGGGCTGGTGAATGAGCCGTCCGCGTGGGTCTGCGAGCCACATCCGGTTGCCGGCCACACTGAATGGCTGGCAGGGCGGGGACGCGATCAGCCCGGCTATCCCGGTGTAGTCGCCGGGCCGAAGTACCTCGACGTCGCTTTCGATGGTGGTCAGTTCGGCGGCGCGGCGGGTTTCGCAGGTCAACCGGTCCCACTCGACACCGATTTCACTGAGGCCGAGTTGTGCGCAGGCCAGAGACCATCCGCCGGGACCGGCGAAGAGGTCGAGCACGGTCGACATGTCTACCGTCTCCTGTTCGGAAAACAAGCACGGCTAATAAAGGAATGAGGTAAGGTGAATTGCGGCATGAGGAACCCGGGAGAAACATCACCGGATCTGCGGGATGGTGCGACAGGAATGTGTTCGCGGGTCTCCCGGCCGCGTGGGCGACTCGCGGGATGGTCACGGTGCGTGGCTGTTGCTGGCGCGGTCCGCGGGGAGGGGTTAGCGGACCGGGAGGGGGCCGCAGACCCCCGATTCCAGGGGCTTCGCAGGGTCTGCGCCCCGCGCCGCTAACACGCATCTTCGCTGATCAGATGGCCTATCGGACGCTAACGGGGGTGCTAACAGTTAGCGGGAGGGCCGCTAACCGTTAGCACCCCACACGGGGTCAGGAACCCCGCTGGCGGTCACGTTCGGCCACCACGGCGGCGACGTGACGGCGTTCGATCCCGCGCCGGTTGACGACTTTCCCGCCGCTACGCCGGCCGATCTGCACGGTCTCGATCCCGTACGGTTTCACCACGACCGCGATCTGATCCGGCCCCCACTCGCCGTACAGGTCCGGCCGTAGCTCGGCGAGCCGGCGGGCGAGGGTCTCCGACCATATCCGCTTCTCCCCCTCCGGGATCACCGTGAGGATGTCGTCCAGGAGCGACGTCACCATCGGTGCGATTTCCCCGACGGGTGGGGAGAGCCTGCCCGCGGCGATCCGCGCGGCCCGCGCCCGGTCCGCGATCTGCTCGGCGGTCGGGGTGTCGATGTAGGCGGCGCGGACAATCATCGGCTCATCGGTAGCGCCGACCAGATAGCCGATTCCCTTGTCCGACGGCCGTAGCGTGGTGGCCTGGATGCCGTTCTTGTACATCGACGTGCCGAGAATCATGTCGTTCTCCACCTGCCCCATCACCCGCAGGCAGAACCGGATGGACGCATTCGACGACACCCCGGTCGGCAGCGACGCCGCGTCCGGCCGCTGCGTGGCCAGGATAAGGATGATCCCGAGGGCGCGGCCGAGTTTGATGACGTCGACCGCGAGTTCCCCGGCCTCCTTCCCGTAGACGGGGTGGGAGAACAGGTTCTGGCATTCGTCGACGATGGCCACCAGCGGGTGCAGCCCCTGGGAACGCAGCCCGGCGATCTGCCGGGTCACTTTCCCGTCCGGGCACAGATCCTTCGGCAACCGGCGGATAGCCTCGGCGCGGCGGGCTATATCGGCCCGCAGGTCCCGCAGCGCTGCCAGTGTGGTTTCGGCGGTGGCGTCGTCGAGGCCGGTGGCGTAGCGGGTCGCGAACTTCTCCGCCGCGTCCAGGTCGGCGGTGCCTTTCAGGTTGAACACCCACAGCTCGCAGGTGGGATCCAGGCCGCAGCCGAGCATGAGCACCCGCACCGCCGACGTCTTCCCCGCCCCGGGAAGTGACCCGACCAGCACATTGTTTTCCACCAGCGAGATGGACACCGCCCGGCCGCGCGGGTCGGACCCGAACGGCAGCGGGGCGAACACGTCGGCCAGGCCCCGTTGCGCCAGCGGCCAGGGTGCGGCCGGGGCCTGGGACATGTCCTGGTCACCCACCCACAGGATGAGCCGGCCGGCGTGCGCGTCGTGCCCGGCTTCCGGCCACACACAGCCCAGCGGGCGGCGCAGCCCGGACGCGAGCCGTTCCCGGCGTTCCAGGATGTCCGAGACGGTCACCCCATAGGGGAGATCGATCTCGGCGCGCCAGCCGGGGCCGTCGCGCATGACCGGGGACGGGAAGGTGATCCCGCCGCCTTCGCGGCGCGCCCGGTTGATCTCCGCGATCCCCAGGGCGCCGAGTGCGCGGGTGACGACGTCGGCGGTCAGCCGGCCCACCCGGGTCGGCACCACAGCCGGGCTCATCAGCGGCCGGTCCGCCGGCGCCCCCACGACCCCCAGCGCCGCCACCGCGGCCGCGAGGAGGGGCAGATGCACGCCGGTCGGGACGGCGACCCACCACCACACCGCCAGCACCAGCGCGGGAAGGCCGACCAGACCGGCCAGGATCGCCCGGGTCCGGGTGCGGCTGTCATGCAGACGGGCGAGCCGCAGATACGTGCTGGCGTCTTCCTGGCGGATCGCAGCGGTGATCACCGGCCGGGCGTCGCGGTCGGCCAGCCAGCCCACCGCTCCGGCGGCGAGCCGGCCCGCCCCCCGCGGCGCGCGGACGGCCAACCGGCCGGCGTAGAGCGGCACGCGCACGCCGTGGTAGGCGGCGGTGTAGGAGTAGTGCCCGGCCGCCCACCGGACCGCGACACGCAACGCAGCCCAGGACCGCAGCCACGACGGGACGATCGGCCGCCGGGTACCCGGCCGGGGCTCCAACAGCCTGCGGCGCGGTGCGGCAGGCGGGTCCACCGGCACCAGCACGTCGCCGGCGACCTCGACACCCTCGACGGGCACGGTCAACACCGGCGGTACGGGTGCGGGCAGGGGGACGGGGCGCCGGTCAGCGGGCAGGTAGGGGGCCAGCTCGGCGCGGACCGCGTCGAGGTCGGGCACCCACCCGCCCGGCGGGGGCGGCGGGGGCGGGTCGGTGGGTTCGTCGGGCGGCGGGGGGCTGTGGTCGGTCATGATGGGGGTTCCCTTCCTGTGGGTGGGGAGCCCGGGGCGCGGTGTCTGTCTTGGCGGTCAGGAACCGCGCCCCGGGGCGAACTCAACGACCCGGCGGAATCCGGCCGTGGATGCGTTGCATGTCCTGCAGGCGGCGGGCATCACCGATATCGCGGTGCTCTTCGGCGAGGCGGACCAGCAACACCACCAGCAGACTTCCGTTCGCAAGCACCAGTGCCGCGAGCGTCAGGACCAGAAAAAGCGTCATCATCGGATCGGGTTCCTTTCGGTTACACGCCGATGGAGGAGACGACGCCGATCACCTGGTTGATGATCTGCTGGATCATCGGGGCCAGCCCGGACGCGGCGAGGTAGAAGCCGAGCACGATGCACAGCAATGCCGACGCCAGGCTGAGCCGGTAGGAACGGACCAGGACCACCACCGCGAACGACAACAGCACAATGATCGAAATACTCATCATGGGGGCGGGTTTTCCTTTCCTTCGATGCGAGCAGGATTCAGGCGATCGGGTCGTTGTCGAGCGGGAATTCGTCGGGCTCGTCGACGGTCGAGATAACCTCGCCGTCCACCACGGTGGAGTCGGCGGGTACGGGGTCCATGCCGGCGGGAATGGCCCAGGCGTTGTACGCCGCCCGCCACGCCTCCCGCGTCCGCACGCGCTGCATGTCGAGCCGCGAGAAGAGCAGGTCCAGGGCCGCCTGCAGTTCTTCGTCTCCGAAGGCTTCGGCCATGTAGAGGCGGTGCAGCACCGTGCTGGCCGTGTAGCCCTGCAGGTGCTCGGCGTGCGCCTTCTCCGCCCTGTTGGCCAGGTCTTCCAGGGTCAGCGGCCCGAGGCCGCCGTCCGCCGAACCGTGCGCGGGGGTGGTGGGGGTGGACATAGGTGTTCCTCCTCGGATAGTTAGAGCCGGTGAACATTCCTGCTCACGGCAGGAGCGAAAGAGATAGACGGACACGTTTCATCGACAGAAGGGGGCGGCGGGGCGCGCCCGCGCGGACCGTGGGATTTCACGGTTCTCCGCTCACCGGCGGCTGATGTGCCGGCGGCTCGGTTTCCGAGGCCGGGAACAGAAGACCGATCCCGACACCGACCGCGAACCAGCAATACACCCACACCACCACGGCCAGGCAGATCACAGCCACTCGCCGCCGGCTCATTCCCGACCCCGGCCGATCACCCAGAAGACAGCCAGCCCCAGCGCGAACACCACGAACACGGCGAGCATCGCGGGCGCCATACTCGTCAGCGCCCACTGCACCGCCGTCGCGCACACGGCCAGGACCGTGAACCCGAGGAACCAGCGGACCACCGTTCCCAGCAACGATCGGCGAACGACGTAGTACCGTGCCATCAGACACCAGCCAATCTGCCCGGGACGGCTACCAGCCATCCCTGGCCGACGTTCCCAGGAGCATTACCTGCTCTCCGGGAAGGCGGGGCGCTCTGCCGCCGCTGGTTTCCATTATCCGAAAGTAAGATGGCAGAAAACTGCCCCCGAAACCGGCCAGGATTTAGGCAGGGAAACAGGCAGCAGATAGGCCACGGAAACGGGCAGCAAACATGGCAGGCCGGCGGTTACACAGCCGGACGCTGCCCAGGTCACACCGGCCCCAGCCACACCCCCCGGGGGCTCGTCGCCCGGACGGCCAACGCTAGCTCACCAGCAAACAGCTAGAGGATGGTGTCAGCGTCCGTGAACGGCAGTCGTCTGCGGCTAGTGGACGCAAACATGGCGATCACGCGGCAAACCTGGCATAGTGGTCCGCGTTGCCCGTTACTCCCCGCACCAGGGCGACCCCAGACCAGGAAGGAGGTCTACGGCGGGGGAAAGCGGGGGCCAACGAAGGCCCCTGCCGGACCCGACATGTCCACCACCCGCAGGCCGGACATCGACACGGTAGAGACGCTCCTACGCAAGGCCCGGCGCCGCGGTGCCCGCGGCCCCGAACTCGCGCAGCACGTACCCGACCTGGTTGACCTCCTCGTCCTCCCGGACGGCACCAGCCCGAAGGACAGGGCAGCACACGCAGAGCAGATCATCAGGAAGGCCATCGACACCGCACTCGACGATCCCGCCAAGACCGCCATGAAGATCCTGTTCGGCCTCGCCGCCGGCACCCGACGCACCAGCGTCGACCACCGCCGCGAACACGCCGCCAGCCTCATGCGCATCACCCCCGGCGCCTTCCGCCGACCCAACCAGGAAGGCGCCCTGATCCTCGAAATCGCCTTCGAGATCGCCACCGCCCCCGCCGGGTAACCGGCGGGGGGGGCGAACAGGGATAGGGCCGCGCGGGCCAAGCACCCCGCGCGGCCACTCCCGCCGCTCCACACCGTCCCCCGAGGGAGAGGCCAGCGCCTCCCGCCAGGACCGGGCTGTGAACCTGCAGGTCATCGGCGCAGACTGCCGTTCGGGTACCAGGGCGCCGGAGACACAGGAGGGACGTGTGTCGACGCGCTATCCCGAGCGTGATGCCCTCGGGCGCGTTCTCCTGGCGGCGGGTCGGCATGTCCAAGTCTGGCGCTGTTGGTAGGGGATCGGTTACGATCCGCCTGGGTTTCCTGACGGGGGTGGTCCAGTTTGGCGGGTCCTGAGACGTCGGCGCACTACGAGCGACTGGCCGGGAGCTATGACCAGAACTGGACGTACAACGACGCCTTCCTTGACTGGATGGCCGGGGAGATGGCCGACGCGCTCGTCCTGACCTCCCACGACCGGATTGCCGACGTCGGATGCGGCACTGGGCTCTACACGCGCCGCATCCTCGACCGCGTCCGCCCTACTGTCCCGATCCTGTGCGTCGACCCGTCCGAGGCCATGCTCAGCCAGCTTCCTGCGGACCCGGCGCTGCGCCCCATCCATGCCTCGGCCGAGCAACTCGCGAAGGGCACCGGGGGCCACAGCGGGCAGCAGGGGCCTGCCATCCCCCGGGGTTCGCTCGACGCGATTGCGATCAAGGAAGCGATCCATCATGTCGCCACTGACGACCGTCCGCCGGTCATCGCCGGTCTCGCCGACCTGCTCGGGCCGGACGGCCGCCTCCTCATCGTGATGTTGCCGACCAGGATCGCCTATCCCCTCTTCGACGCGGCGATCCGACGGTTCGAGGAATTGCAGCCGGACCCCGAGGACATCGCCGCTCACATGCGGGCCGCGGGATTGACTGTCAGCCTGGGCTACCGTGATTTCCCGTTGGAGATCCCGAAGGATCGCTATCTAGGGATGGTTCGCAACCGGTACATGTCGCTGCTTGCGATGTTCGACGACGACGAGATCCGCGACGGCGTGGCCGAAATCGACGCCCGTCATTCCGAGCCGGTGTTCTCGTTCCCTGACCGATTCGCGTTCGTTCTCGGGACCCGAAGAGGAGCCGTGACGTGACCGAAACCGTCGACGAGCGACTACGCCGACTGAAAACCGAGCTGGACGGCCACGCGCGGATCGCGAGGCATCTCGGTCTGGACTTCGAGCGGCCGGTACGATCTCTCGGGGATGGCTACCCTGAGAACACCATCGCGCTGATCGGGAAGATCGCCGAACGTCTCCTGAAACAACTCTGGGCCCATCACGAGGTACCCGGCGACCCGTCCGGGAAAGCACTCAACGACCTGATCAAGGGATGCCGGCCGCACATCCGCAGCACGAACGTCATCAATGCACTGACCGATATCCAGCGATTGCGGAACAGGTCGACGCACGACGGGTACGACATCGCCGAAGAAGACGGGCTTCTCGCGGTCCGCCGGCTCCTCGATATCCTGGCCTGGTTCACGAGCACAGGCGTCAGCGCGATCACAGGGGACGCGCCGCAGCTCAGCCCCCTCGTGGAAAAGAAGGCGGAGTTCCTCGCCGGTCTCTACACCACCCTCGGCTACCGGCCGATCAAACGATTCGAGCTTTCCGAGAGCACGGTCTACCAGCTCTTCTGCCGGCAAGCAGGACTGCAGGTCGAGTATGTAGAGATCATGCTCAGTCGCAATCTCGACGAACTGAACCAGCTCATCGCCGCGACGAGCGGGGAACTGCTGCAGACGCAGCTCCCGAAGCTCACCCGGTTCCTGATCGTCGAGGACGATCCGCCGGCCGACACGGCGCCTTTCGCCGACGGAGAGATCCGTATCGTCGCCTACGAGCGGTTCGTCGAGAGAATCATTGACGTCCCGGCTCACTTGGCCGCGCTCACCCTCACCTACCCGGAGCCTTCCCCGGAAGGCGTCCAGCCCATCATCATCGCCGGAGATATTCTGGAAACAGACCCCCACTCCGGCGACCTGGTCGTGTCCGAGAGCAGCGATGCGGCGGCGATCCTGCGGCGCCTCGCGGCAACGTCCGCGAACGTTCTGGTCATCGGCGGGCCGGGGAGCGGAAAGACCACACTGCTCAAGCAGCTCGCGTCGGTCGGGTCGGACCCGCCGACGCACCACTACCGTTTCTACCTCGATATGAGCCTCAAGGAAGCCGGCGAGGACTTCGCGGACTTCGTCACCCGGATACTCAACCCGTACGTAAATGTTCCGCGGAACCGGGTCTTCGACGTCTTTCTTTACCTGATCCGCGCCGGGTCCGTGCTGTGCGTGCTCGACGCGATCGACGAAGCCGTCCACAACACGAGCCTGAGCGGATTCCTCGACCTGTTCTCCGACGTCGCGCAGGCACTGTCCGCAGAGTCCACGGTCGTCATGTCCTCCCGCTACTCGTTTCTCGCCGACTCCCCGCAGGTACGGCGGCTGTTGAACAGCTCGACGCTCATCTCCGAGCAGCTCGTCCAACAGCTCCACGCGAACGGCGTCGACCCGCTGGAACTGCCACGGTTCAGCGTGGTCCGCCTCGAAGACCTGCGGCTGCACCGCGACGAGCAGGTCCACACCACCTCGCCACTGGAACTACGTCTCGCCGTACAGACCGGCGGGGTCGGTCCTGACCACTTCGACGCCGATCCGGTGAGCCGGCTCGTCACGCTGGTCACCGCGCGCGTCGAGCAGGTCCTCTCCGACACCGGGCTCGCCCACGTGCATCCCAAGCTCGATGCCTACCTGGGCGCGGCGTTCCTCGCGGACCAGTCGGTGTTTTCCCTCGCGGAAATCTGCACCGACGTCGGCATCGACTGCTTCACCGACGGCCGGGTGACCCAGGAGACCTTCCTGCTCGCCCCCCTGTTCCGACCGGCCGGCCCCGGCCTGGTCGCCCCGGTGCACACGGTGTTCCAGGAGTACTTCGCCGCCCGGCTCCTGCGCACCGTCGAGGGCCGCGAGGCTGCCGCCGCCTACCGCGAGCCGATCATCACCGAGCAGGTCCGGCGCTTCCTCCACCACCTCGCACCCGCCCCCACCGCCACCGCTCCCCAGCTCCTTCCCGCCGGGACCTACCTCGTCGGCCCGAGCCACCGCCTCCTGCTCAGGAGGATCGAGAAGCCGGTGGTCTTCGACGAGTTCGCCGTGACGGTCGGCCGGTACAAGCGCTTCCTCGCCGCAGTGGAGCGGGAGGGCTGCGCGGCCTGGGACCATACCGACGTCCCTGCCGAGCACACCCACGAGCCGTGGCAGGAACGGCTACGGAACCCGGACTACTTCACCGACCCCCGCTACGAGGATCACCCTGTCTCGTGCGTCAGTTGGTGGAGCGCCTACGCCTTCGCCCGCTTCGAGGGTAAGCGCCTGCCCACCTGTGTCGAGTGGGAAGCCGCCGCCCGCGGCACCGACGGCCGGCTCTTCCCCTGGGGCGATGACCTCGACCTCGACGCGGTCAACTGCGCGGACTCCTGGAGCGGACGCCCCCTGGTGACCTACGAGGTCTGGAAGGAAGAGATCGACGGCGGACGGCTCCGCGACTGCGCCCCGACCGCGGTCACCGCCCACCCCACCAACATCTCCTCCTTCGGCGTCCGCGGCATGGCCGGCAACGTCTGGGAATGGACCGAAACCCTCTTCCCAGACATCAACTCCGCTGTCATCTGCGGTGGCTCCTACGACAACCCCTACCGCGCCGTACAGACCTCCTCCAAGGCCCTGTACGTACGCCGAGGCTGCAGCAACGCCGTCGGGTTCCGCTGCGTCCAGGAGGTCCAATGACCATCGACAACAGCCTCGACGCAGGACAGAGGTTCGGACGCATCGTCGACCGCCAACCACTCGGCAGCGGACCCCACCGCGTCACCGCAACCTACTACGTCCGTGAAGACACCACCGGCGAGACCTACGGCTTCGACTACAGCAACATCGTCACCGAAGGATTCCGGACCATCATCCTCGGAGAACGCGTCCGCTTCGAGATCGACCCCTCAACGCAGCTCGCGCACTTCGTCATCCGACTCGACTTGCCGGAGGTCGACGAATTCTACCGCTAACCCCGACGGGACGGCATTCGCTCGCCATAGTCTGCCCCGCGCTCGTCACCGGCCAACCCGATTGGCCGGAAGGGCCTCTACCCCTACATTATCGCGATGCAGAGGCGACGGTAACGGCCCGCGAAACCTACTTCAGCGCCGCATGTTCCCGCATTCTCTACGGCACACCTGAACGTCCCGCCCGATGGCACCGCCACACATCCATTACCGTGTCTAACGCCGTCATATTCGGCGTTGAGATCCTCGCCCCGAACCCAAGCCGTAGGATCGACCAATCCTTAGCTATCTTCCACCTGACGACCGACGCACCTGATCTACTTAACCTGCTCCGCGCTGTCGCCGGACGGAGGAACAGCCCGATCCCGCAGCCCGATATCGGCAACGCGCTCCCAGCGTGGGCGGCTTTGGATGCTCGCGGCAAGGCATTCACCGTTGCCTTCCTGAGCAGCACCGACAACGGCTTTCTGCCGCTGCCAGACGCCGCTTCGATCGCATCCTGGTCGAACACCGATCAATGGCTGTGGCACCTTGCCTCCCGCACGGCCCGGGCAGACTTCCCACCCGACCCTGACCACGCCGACAAGTTGCTTGCAGGAACGGTCGTCCTGTCGGCTGATTGGCGCGGCCTCGTCACACGCGACGGCGCAGCATTCGTCGGTCTGCGACCCGACCAAGGCACCGACGACCCTTTCTTCGGTTTTGCTCATCTTTACGCTCACACCGCCTACCTCGACGCACTAATCATCGGCACGGTCCAGAACGCGACTATCACAAGAATGATGGACGAGGCATCGCGTGCCTTCGATGCGAAGGACCTACCCCGCCATCTCTCAGCCTTAGAGGAACGCACCGCCCGCTTCCGCAACATCTACTGGCTTCGCGACGCCAGCGCGCATGGACCAGCCAACGACATTCTAACTGCTTACCAAAACCAACATCACCTACCGGAGAAGTTCGACGCTGTCCTCAACGAGATCGCTGATCTAAACCGCATAGTACAGAACCAGGAAAGCCAGCGCGTCAACGCAGCACTCGGAATAATCACTGTAATCGGATTGCCTTTCGGAACCAGCTTCGCAGTGCTCCAGACACTCAGCGCCAACAGTCCGCGTGATCTTCTTATCGGGGCGCTCGCCGCACTCGCAGGCTCCGGAGCACTTCTCCTCACCAGCTTCGGCCGCCTACTCATCCGTACGCTCCAGCGTCTCGATTAGTGCTCTGACCACGAGCCTTCTCCGGTTCCTCGCATGGCCATGCCCGAATTCTCCGCCCAAGCTTGCATACTTCGGTCAAGCTTGACCCCCGAGACGACGGACCTTGTCGCGATAGCAGATCCTCTGCCCGACTTGGTACACTGATCGGCTCGCCATCCCCTCAGATGATGAGCAGAAGGGATGGGAAATGATAAATCGATATTTTGTTAAATGCGTCGGTTGCGATTCAGATATCCTGGCTAGGATATCTGTTTTTCCGACCGACAGAATCCATTTTTACGCCCTGTGTCCCGTATGTAGGACCCCAATTCGCGGCCACATGGAGGGTTATGAATACGACAGTCATCGGGTAGTTATCGAGGGAGGGTTCAGCGAGCCAACGCCTGGCAATCTTCCAACCGTAACGGTCGATCCCTCGGTGCCATTGAGTATTGATGCAAAGAGTCTACGGGAGGAGTGGAGCGGGCCAAGCATGACAATAATGCGGCTCACGGGACCAAATGTAGAGGGCCTGATGGCGGCGCTAGCTAGAGCAGATGGCGCGCTCCAAGAATCCCATAAGGTCGTGCGGGCGCTGCACTACTACTTTGACGGATCACCGGACGACTATTGGCGATATCTCCAACGAGAATTCAAGTTGCTGGCAGACAGGGTCCCGCGACACGTCGCCGCCATGCATGGCAGCGCGCACCATCTGTGGCAATCTTGGTTGCTGCCGTTCACCGCGGGCCCCTGGACCCTGGGCGTCGAGACGGAGGCATTGCAGGCAACTATCGACTTTCACATCAAGGCCATGGAAATAGACAAATACGGAAAGACGTTGAAGCTATTCGAAAAGCAGGGAAAATTGGAGGAGATCGATCGTTTGCTGTTTGGTGCGACGCGGACTCTAGTGGATGCTGCGCCAGCTTGGCGCTCAGGCGCCATACGCCTGGCGCTCGATCCTTCTATGGAGCCCGCACTAGATAGTCTAATCCTCCAACAAGACGAGTTCCCGAGACTCCGAGATGCCTATCAGCAAACCTTTGAGGCAGTTTGCAAAGCACTGTGGCTTATAGTCCTGGCCGTTAATGCCGCCAAACGGGGAGATCCAGAAGATTTCTCAACCATACATTACACCGATTCCGGAAAGATCAAAAAAGTATCTTCGCTGTCGACATTCAATAGGCTTTCAAATGCAAACAAGTTGAACGTTATTCGCGAGATAGATCCATTCAGGGTCCTACTTGACCCGCTTAATAACCGAGTGCGCAATGCGATCGGCCACGCGAGTTCACGCCATGATTTGATATCAGGCCAGATCCTCAATGATCGCGGCGGCCGGGAGCGTTACTTTGATTTCGTCGCAAAAGTTTACAGGTTGATGCTTCCTCTACAGATGAGCGTTTGTCTACTGAGAGGTAGCCGCGTGCTAAGCTCCACCATCGAAGACTAGAAGCAACGCGCCATATTGTGCTGCTGGAATCTCGCGGGCAAACTGGGAGCGGTGGGGCCGTCTACTGTAGCGGTGCGGCCCTATACAGCGCGACTCGATCTCAAGTCAGCCGTTTCGGCAACAGGCGGCCTCCACTACGTGTTCGACTCGCGCCACTGGCACCACCACGGCGGCTTTGTCGCTGCGCCGAGAGATCCTTTGGTAGTTGCTGTTCGCGGTCATGGGTTGGCGGCACATCACGCGCTCCAGGGCGAGCCGCCTACCGGTGAAAGCATCTTCAACTATGCCCGACCGTGTGGTACGGCGGAGCAGACACAGCGCCGCCCGGGGGTCATCGATGATCTGCGTGCGAGTCTTCCCCTCACCAGTCCGATCACGAGAGCCTGGCGGACGCGCTGCGGTGCCTCGGGCAGACGCAGCGGTCCGCCTCGGCGACGCCGTCAGGTCTCCACGCTCGTTCCGGAACCGGCCATGAATCTCGCCCTCGATAGGACGATCGGTGTACGACTTGCCGTCGCGGCCGGAAATAATCGACGCATTGCCGGGGCCCCGGAGGCCCTCACCCTAATCGTCCAAGCAGTGCCGTGACAGATGTGTGTGGCGTCGTCTCGTCGCTACCCCACCTTCTCAGCGCCTGGCTGGTCATCAGACGGAAAGAGGCGGCAGAGCATCAGAGTCCGTCTATGATGCGCGGCGCAGCAGCCAAATCCCCGTCTAGTGCCAGCGGGGGTAAGACGCTCCCGTGCCGCTTCCGCTCGTCGGCGCCAGAGACGCCTAAAGATGGTAAGGGTTCCTCGCAATATCGGGCACTAACGCCGCTAAGCTATCCTTAGCCGCTCTCCAGGAGCCCGCCGTAGGAGGTCGTCACGGATATCCTCTGGAATGTACTTTGAATAAGACTCACGCAGATACTGCGTAACACGCTCTTCTGTTGCTTCATAACTTAGCTGATCACGGAAGAATGAGAGTTTCTTTTCCGCCGTATGGAAAATCTCCCCCCATGTCTTCACCCAAACCTCATACTCTTCCTGATTATCCGCCAGCCCCGGGGGGCGCCCATGCTGTCGTATAGAGCGCTTAATTTCCGGATGCGTGTCATAGGTAACCAAAATAAACTTCCACTTCACATCAACGCCGCGAAATTGTGGATCATCGACAATGGCGGAAGCGTAGTCTCGAACCTGTTCAAGTTCCTTGCGGCCAACCTTAATCGAGGGCCGTTTAAGCTCTACGACCAGTCTCTCGCTGTAGTTTTCGCCGCCGATCCCCCTGTAGAGAAGAATATCAACACGACCCGCTCGACCATCATCCCTTACTACTCTGTCCAGTTTCCCTTCAAGCGCGGTATCCCCGCCAAGGAGGTGTAGGTGAGACTCAAGGACGGACGTCAGGCCAACTTCGGTCCGAGCAAGGTCCCACTCCTCTCCGAATAGCCAAAGATTCTGTGCCACCATCGGATGTAGCTGGTCGACCTCTCGCAGCTTCAGCCGAAGTTCTTTATCGGAGAGAATCTTTCTTAAGCCGCCAATGAAGTTCAACCTATTAGTCACCGTCGTTGCAGCAGAGATAACACTTGATAGTTCAGTCTGCGCCAGCAGCTTGGAGAGATGCTCGCGCTCCTCATCGGTGATGTTCAGGACCTGATCTAGAATTTCTCGCAGGCCACTCGGTTCGTTCTCAAGTGCAGACTGGAGGAGCCGCACAGATAGCTTTCTCGGAGCGCCCTTTGGAGGAAGTGCAGTTCGGGCTACTGTCACGACAAGATCAAATGTTTGCCGTTCAACGAGCCGCGTCGGACCTGTATCCCCGTCGTCGTAGGGATAGATGCCCTCCTCCCTTAGCTCCCGGACGATCTGTCCAGAGATCTCCTGCTGGCGCTCGCGTACGTACGAACGTATAGCTTTGTCCGCGGCATGCAAGAGTGCAGAATGATCCATTTGGAGCATGTGAAGTTCATCGGACGTGAGTTTTTTGAACCGTGGCGAACGAAGGTAGGGGGTGAAATATACGATTGGATCGCTCCACTCCTGACCGTATTCAGCCAGCGCGATACCCGCAGAATCGCAAAGCAGCATCTTCTGGCTTGGGGTACGTTCCTTCCACTCCACGATCGACACGACCGGGACAACTGGATCGGACTGGTACTCCTCTGGAAGATCGAGAGAGACGTTCACCACGTCCGAGATCAGAGCGTCTGGGTCGAGTAGTCGGCCGTCATACTCTATGGAGACGTCAGGGTAGGCGCGTAGATAGAAGGCTAGCAAAGCGGTTAGCTTTGTTCTTGCGCTGGATGCTTCGAGCGCTCCGAGCTTTTTCCCCTGAGGCACAGAGATTCTTACAGTGGTCCCAGTTTCAGCGGTAGTCTCCGCGGGAGGACTTACGCTCCAAACCGTTGGTTTCGCGCGATCCACGGAAATTCTTGTGCGAAACTTATTTCCATCTACTTCAGCTACAGAATCCCAAACTATGTTGTCGCCGAGAGCAAATGCGAATAGGCGACCTTCGCCGTGACTACCGTGCAGGATTCTCTGATTATTGGCCGTGTGCCCCCGGCCTGACTTCCAAGTATCACCGTAGGTTTTGAAAGACTCTTCGGCGGTGCGTGGACTTATACCCTCACCATCATCTCTAACCAGAAGGCTTTCAATTGCGCCCAGCGGCGAGCGTTCGAACTCGACACTTACCTTGGTCGCGTTGGCATCGAGAGCGTTCCAGATAAGCTCTGCGATCGCAGAGATTGATTTCCGCCTCGCAAACTGGAGGATTTTCGCCTCGCCTACCTCCAGAAAAATTTCAACCATTTCTCCCCCGATTTTACATTCATTCGTGCAGTCTGGCGCAAGAGTGCTTAATGGTACGCACACTCATTCGGCTCACGCATACCGTAGCAGGATCGATAGGATACGTGAGGCTCGTCCTGCAACCTCAGCGAGTGTCGAAGCTAGCGGCCGTGCTACATCGGAGGGAGGAAGACGGGTCTGGCTGCAGAGATGGCCTGGTCAGACGGTGGCAGCCCGCCGCACCGGTCTAGTGACGGGGCCGGCGCCAATCCGCCAGCCGATCTTGCATGCCTTCTCGCCCGCTGCTCATCGGGCGACACCACGCCCGACTCCGGCAGATCGTTTACATGACGCTCGTACTGGGAATACGCGATGACCATCCTCTACACGATGGCCTCGGAATACAAGGATGGGTGGAAGGATCAAGATCCTTCCACCCATCCTCTCGCAGGCGCCCTTCTACTCGCCGTTCATGATCCGGTCGTAGGTTCGGCGGGCCCGGACGTTGCGGGCGCTGGCGCCGTAGCGGCGGAGCATCTGCGGGGAGGTCCAGCCGTTCAGCTCCATGAGGTCGCCCTCGTTGCCGCCCTTGTCGAGCCACGAGTGGGAGAAGTGGTGCCGGAACTTGTGCGGGTGGACGACCACGCCGGCTTCGTCGCCGCGCCGGGAGATCATCTGGTAGATGCCGTTCGCGGTCATCGGCTGGCGGTTGTTGATCCCGAGCCACAGCTTCGGACTGTGCGCGTAGGCGTGCTTGCCGCGCAGCCGTAGGTACCGGTCGACGGCTCGCGCGGCGTTGTAGCCGAACTTGACCATCCGCTCCTTGCGGCCCTTGCCCGTGACGCGCAGCTCGCGGCGCTCCAGGTCGATGTCACCGCGTTCGGGATGCTCCGGGTCGTAGCAGATGCCGGCCATCTCCGAGAGACGGATCCCGGTGGCCTTGAACAGCTCGATGATCGCCTGGTCCCGGCGGTCGACGAACGTCTTGCCCTTGCAGGTCTTCGACAGGAGGTTCAGCTCCTCCTCGGTGAAGACGGGAACGATCTTCTCGGCGACCTTGGGCGGCTTGAGCCGGCCCATCGGGTTGCCGACCTCTTCCTCGTCCGCGTACCACTTGAAGAACTGCTGCAGCGCCCGGTACTGGTTGTTCGCGTAGCTGTCCGAGTACTGATCAAGAAGGTAGACCAGCCACGCGCGGACGTCGTCCGCGGTGACGTCCGACCAGTCGGTATGGTCGGTGTGCGCGAGCAGGTGCGCGGCGGCGAACCACTGCGCGGCCTCGACGTAGGTCCGGATGGTCTTCGGGGACTTGCCTTCGGCGCTCAGATGGAGGCGGAAAGAGTTGATCACCGGCTGGAACGGGCCAGCGATCAAGGATTTGGGCTGCCGGGGCCGGGAAGCCGTCATCGAAAGTTTTCCTCTGTTCCAGCGCTGTGCGACGGACGGTTGAACCGGTCTGTCGACGTTTCCGCTGGTCAGATGGGGTGAGTGGGCAGGGGCGGGGTCGAACCGCCGACCTTCCGCTTTTCAGGCCGAACTGACCGTCATTTCGGTGTCCGTAGACGTACGTTTTCGGCCGTGGAAGGCCGCTGACGTACGTGCCGGTTCACCGACGTTGCTACACCCGTTGCTACACCTCGCCAGCCCCACGACCGAGATGTCGCCGGCGCTATCTCGCCGCCGCGCGGGCCGGGTCAATCCGCGGTGGCATGCGCCGAGCACCGCCGAGGTCCGCCGGTGGCCGTGGCCGTTGCTACACCTCCACAAGGCAACCAGCGGAGGCTCCCGGCCGCTGCGGCAGCCCCCTTCGCTTACCCCAGCTCGCCGGACGGGGCTCAGCAGCGACCCAGCACGCCGCCTCGGCGGCTCTTCCGCATCCCGCACGTGGCCGCGGACTCGCGGGGCTCACTCCGGCACCCACCGGCTGGGGTGGTAAAAGGTGAACCCCACCATGACAAGGTCGACCAAGCCGAATATCGCCTCTGCAACTCCCACCGCAGCGGCAGCGGTCGTAAAGCTCGTCACCGCGATGATGGCCGCCGTCGTCGGCCTAACATTCCTTTTCGGGTTCGGCAATGTCCTCTCGCTCGGGCTACGACTCGGCGTCCCAGTCTGGGTCGCGCCGCTGGTCGCCCCCGCCGTCGACATCTCTGTCGTTGGGCTCCTCCTAGGGACCCGGCACCTCGCCCTACACGGTGGCCCGGCCGATGTGCTGAAGTCAGCGCGACGTCTCCTCATCTTTTCCAGCATGGTAACCCTGGCCCTGAACATCGCGGAACCTCTCATCGTCGGCGACTACGGCAAAGCCGCCTTCGACGCCGTCGGCCCCCTCCTCCTTATCGGATGGAGTGAAGTCGGCCCCAGCCTCCTTCGAGCCATGCACGCCACCGGCCCCAACCAGGAACCAGCAGTCAACAAGATCGATCAACGTTTCGGACGGAAGGACGAATACGTCGAGTCGGCGAAGTTGGCCGAGCCGGAAAGATCGAATCGTCAGAACCGGGATGAAGGCAAGTTCCGCGGGCACCAGCAACGCTCTTTCGAACAAGATCTGCTTCACCGTGCACGCGCAGAAGACACCCTGCACTGGACAACGCACAGCCGGCCGATCTCCGCCGAAACGCTCCGCAAACGACTCCGCATCGGTGCGCCCGCTGCCCGCGCACTCGTCACCCAGCTACGCAACGACACAAGCGCCGGGCTCCAGCCCGCAACCACCGTCGATACCGCTTCACCGCCCGTGGAACCGGCGGATGGTCCGTAGAACATCAGCGTGTGCGGTCGAATCGGCGATTGTTCAACCGCACACCACGTTGGCAGGACCGCGAACGGCTGACCGAGGCCGCGGCGCTGAGGTGTGCACGCACGCCGACCTTGACTGGTGGAACCGGGCCGAGCCAAAGAATGATGCCACCGCGACCGCGACGCCGGTGAGCAGGGAGGTGACGACGAGCAGCTCGCCGCGCAGCCGGTGGACGCCGACCCCGGCCGGCGGCCGTGTCGTCGCCGACGACCAGCGCGTCGAGGCCAGGGAGCGGCGCTCGCCTGTCATCCACAACCTCGGATCATGACGGAAAGTAGTTCTCCGACCTGGTTGCGTCCATCCTCCCCAGCACCTACCGTTCCCTTGACGGAAATGGTTTCCGTTTTCATTACAGGTGAGGAGGTGGCCGTGAGCGAGTTCCGAGTCGAGCCGGTCGCGGTGGAGGCCCCGGTGACGGCGCCCCAGGGTCCGGGTACCAACGCGCTGGTCCACAGCCCGTTCGTGGTCGAGCCGGTCGTGGCGGTGGCCCCGGTGACGGCGCCCCAGGGTCCGGGTACCAACGCGCTGGTCCACAGCCCGTTCGTGGTCGCTCGCTGAGTCGGCGGGGGCCGGGTCGCGCCCAAGCGGCCCGGCTCCCGCGCGGGTTGCCGCTGCGGCGGTGAGGAGGGGTTGTCGGTGAAGCTGGCTGAGGGGCATCACCTGTACGAGTTTCCGGACGGCAGCTGGCGTGTGCTGGGGCCGGGGGATGCGTTTCTGCGGGTGACGGGCCCGTCGGCGGTGGTTGCCCAGCTGCGGGAGCGGCTGTCCGGCACCCCGTCGGAGAAGGCGGAGCCGGAGCGGCCAGCCGCCGACAGCGGCGGCGGCGAGGGGTCCGACGCGGTACTCGGGCAGCTGGTCGAGGCGCTTCGTGGACGGGGCGTCGTGGTCGATTCCGGGCCGTCGGTTGGAACGCGATCGGGACCGTCGTTGCTGCATGTGGCAGGTGAGGGCCCGGTCGCACGGCTCGTCGCGGACCTCGCCGTGGGGTGGGCGGGGCGGGTTCAGTGTGGGCCGGTCGACGAGGCCGCTGTGCGCGGCGCGGACGTGCTGGTGGACTGCGCGGGCTGGTTGCCGGACACGCACTGGCGGCGGGTCGGGCGGTGGTGCCGGCAGCACGCGACCGCGTGGACGCGTATGCACGTGGAAGGGCTGTCGCTGTTCACCGGCCCGCTGACCGTGCCTGGCCGCAGCGCCGGCTACGAGGACGTGCGGGGTCGTCGGCTCGCCGCTGCCGCAGCGCCCGAGGAGTTGCTGGCGCACTGGTCCTGGCTGGACGCGCCGGCGTCGGAGCCTTCGGCGGTGCCATGGCCGGGGCGCGGTGTCGTGGCGGTCGCGGCCGGGCTGTTGTTGGGCGAGGTGGAGCGCTGGTGGGCACATGGCCAGCTGCCGCAGGTCGACGTCCAGGTCGAGGTCGGTCCCGACGGTGAGGTGCGCCGTCACCCGGTCCTGCCGTTGCCGGTCGTGGCGGAACCAGCCGCGTCGCACAGCGGTGCGCCTACCGCCGGGCTGGTGCGGGCGTGACGGCGGATCAGGGTGAGATGTGGACGAACCTGCGGGTCGCCGGTGCGGACGGAACCCTGCTCGCGGTCGACGTGCATCTGCCACCGTCGGCGGTCTGGCCGGTTCCGGTGGTCGTGACGCGTACTCCCTACGGGCGCAGCGCCCATCTGGCCGAGGGGCAGGGCTGGGCGGCGCGGGGGTTCGGCTACGTCGTGCAGGACGTGCGTGGCCGCTACGACTCGGACGGGCAGTGGCGGCCATACCGCGACGAGCGCGCCGACGGTGCCGCGCTGGCCGACTGGGTTCTTGGCGAGCAGTGGTGTGACGGGCGGCTGGTGGCCTACGGGGGCTCGTATTCCGGGTTCACAGCCTGGGCGTTGGCCGTGGAGCGACCTGAGGCTGTGCGGGCGGTGGTGAGCCTCGGCCCGTCGATGGGCCTGCACCGGACCAAGTTCGAGCCAAGCGGCATCCTGCGGCTCGCCGAGCACGCCTACTGGTGGCTGGAACGAGCGGATGGACGGACCAGCCGGGATGGGCTGGTCCGGCTGGTGCACGCCCGCCGACCCGACGTGCTCGACCACCTGCCCGTCTGCGAACTGCCCGCGCGGATGGGTGCGTCCCTGCCGCACTGGGGCGACCTTCTGCGCACCGGGCACGAACCCGGTCCGGAGGTGCTGACCGACGACGAGCTGGCCGGGGTGCGGGCGGCGGTCTTCCATGTCGGCGGCTGGTACGACCTGCTGGTCACCGAGACCCTCACGCAGTGGGAGCTCGTCGGCGCCGCGGTGACCCCCCGGCTGCCGCGGCGCCTGCTGGTCGGCGCGTGGGGGCACGACCTCGCGTTCGCCCCGACCAGCAGGGTCGGCGACCGCGACCACGGTCCGGCGTCGCGCTACGACTTCGGGGCGCACTGCGTCGACTGGCTGCGCGCCGTGCTGCGGCCCGCGCTCAACGCCTCAGCCCTGCCCGCGGCGTCGCCCACGACGTCCGCACCGCAGGTGCCGACGCCACCGGCCTCGGCCGTGCCGCCCGAGGCGCTGTCGGGAGCGGAGGTCTTCGTCCGCGGTGCCGACCAGTGGATCGCGTGCGCTGACTGGCCGCCGACCGCGGCGACCGACACCGTCTGGTACGCCAGGGCCGATAGCACACTGTCCGTCGAGGACTCCGGACCAGCGGGCATGCTGCGTTTCCGCCACGACCCGGCGGACCCGTTTCCCTCCACGGTCCCCGGCGCGAATCGCCGGGGACTGCTCGACCGCCCGGACGCCGTCCGATTCGTCTCCGACCCGCTTCCCGGCCCCGTCACGGTCCTCGGCTCCGGCCGGGTCGAGCTGACAGCCGCCACGAACGGACCGGCGGCCGACTGGATCGTGCGGGTGCTCGTCTGGCAGGTAGACGGCGCCCTGTTCGAGATCGCGTTCGGTAGCGCCACCTGGACCGGTCCGTCCGGCACCAGCGGGACCGTCACCGTCATGCTGGCGGGTGCGGTGGAGCAGCTGCCGGCCGGGGCTCGACTCGTCCTGGAGATCACCGGCAGTGATCATCCGAATCTGGCGCGGAACCTGGGCACCGGGCAGGACCGCTACATCACCACCGCGACACGGCCGTGCGAACAGACCGTGCTGTGCGGACCCGCTCACGCAGGAACCCGCCTCGTCCTCTCCACGATGGGCGTCGGCACCACGGCAGAGCCGGAACGGGCTGGGCCCACCGATCGTGCCCCCGTTCCGGGAACCGACCCGCTGCTCGCGACCGTGGGCACGGACGACGGGTCACGTCCATGAACAGCGAACTGCTCGTGGACACCCGGCTGGGGCTGTTGACGGGCGTGGTCGACCAGCCTCCCCCGCCCGGCATGCCGTCGGGCTGGCTGGGGCGCAGCGCGCGGGTGGCGCGCGCCGACCGGTTCACCTGGTGGCGGGCCGACGGGTTCGGCTTCGGCGCGGCTCTCGGCGATCCGCAGCGGGCACGGGCCGCGGCGATCGGTGAGGCGGTGGAGCGTTACTGCGGCAACGCCGTGCCCGCCAGCCTGCCGACCGCGAGCTGGGACGCGCTGGCTGCGCAGGGCGTCGACGCGGTCGACCCGGACCTCCTGGCGCTCTACTCGGACCGGCAGTACTCGACAGCCGGTTTCCCGTTCGTCCGGTTCACCCGGGACCTGGAGGTCGCCTGGGTACCCGGTACCGACCCGGCCTCCGGCGGGCCCGTCCTCGTCCCGGCGTCGCTGGCCTACCTGGACTACTTCCACGGCCCGCACCGCTGCGAGCCGCCGACGCATGCGCTCATGTATTCCGGCATCGCCGCGGGGACGAGCCGGGCCGCGGCCGAGGCGGCGGCGTTGGAGGAGCTGTTCGAGCGGGACGCGACGACGATCTGGTGGGCGTCCGGCGCCCAGGCCCGCACGGTCCTCGACGACGGCAGGGTCACCGGCCAGCTGGGCCGGCCCGACCCTGACCGTCCGCTAGCCGTGCGGCTGTTGGCGGTGCCCTCCGAGTTCGGCGTTCCGGTCCTTGCCGCATTCCTCGCCGACGAGGCGGCGGGCCTGGTCGCGTTCGGCAGCGCCTGCCGCGCGGACCCGTCAGCCGCCGCGGTCAAGGCGCTGGTGGAGGCGCTGCAACTGCTGACCCTGACCCGTCAGCTGGCCACCCCCGACAGCGACGTGTGGCGCGCGGTTGCCGCCGGCGACATCGAGGACCACGTCTTCCTGCCGTTCCGCGCCGACCGCCGCTACGGCACCTCAGTCAGCGAGGACTACCGGGAGCTGGTCGACCTGCCGGCCGTCGCCCAGCTCTACCTCGATCCCGACATCCAACGCAGCGCCCTGGGCCGGCTGCGCCCCAACGAGACCGTCCCTCTCGACGACCTGCCCCGAACCGAGACAACTTCCCCTGACGCCACTCGCGCCGCCTACCTGGAGCGCCTGCGCCGGCGCGGGCTGCGGGCGGTGTCGGTCGACCTCACCACCCCCGACGTCGCCCGCACAGGGCTGCATGTGGTCCGGGTCGTGGTGCCCGGCCTGGTCGGCAACGGGCCACCGGCCTACCCCCTGCGCGGCGGCCAGCGGCTCTACGACGTGCCGACCGTCCTGGGTTGGAGCAGCCGTCCGCTGACCGAGGACGACCTCGTCCACCGCCCCCTGCCCCTCGCCTGACCGCCCGGGATCTACGCCCTCGCGGCAGGCGGCACTTCTCCATGACGAACGAGGCCGACTTCTCATGAATCTCACGACAGCCGGGCTGGTGACTGAGCCGGTCGCCAGGGACCTGCCATACCCGCTGCTGTACGACGAGCGGACGGGTGTCGTCCGCCGGCTGGTGCCCCGGCGGATCCCGGCCTGGTTCCCACCGTCGTTCAGCCTGACCCACGCATGGCTGTGCGACACGACATGGTTCGGGCCGTGGCCGGCGGACGCCACCGGTGCCGGCTACGCCTTCGCGGATGCGCGGCGCACCCTCGCCGCGGCGTTGGGCGAGGCCGCGGAACGGTACTGCGGCAACCTCGTCCCGGCAGGAATGATCACTGCCAGCCATCGGAAGCTCGCCGACGCCGGTGTTGACGCGCTCGATCCGGACGAGCTCGCGCTGTACTCACCCGCGCAGTACGCGACACCGGGGTTCCCCCTGGCCCCGATGAGCCGGGACCTCGAACAACAGTGGGCGGCGGGCCGGGACCTGCGCACCGGCACCGCCGTCCTCGTGCCGGCGTCGCTGGTGTGGGTGTCCTGGAACGCGCCGGCCGCCGCCCATCCGGTACCCCGGACCAATCCGATCATCCAGGCCGGCCTCGCCGCCGGCCCGGACCGCGCGAGCGCCGAGTGGGGCGCGCTGCTGGAAGTCGTCGAACGGGACGCGATGACCATGTCCTGGTTCGGCGGGCGAGGCCTGCGCGAAGCGGTGCCGCCACGCTGGCTGCGGGACTTCTGCCGGGGACCGCAGGGTGTGCTGGACGTCCGTTTCCTCGCCTTCGACGACGAGTTCGGCGTGCCTGTCGTCGGAGCGCTGGTCACCGACGACCGCACCGGCTACCTCACGTTGGGCATGGGGGTGCACCCCGACCCGGTGGACGCCGCGGTGAAAGCGTACGGCGAGGCGTTGCAGCTCCAGCTGTTCGTGGCCGACTACGACGACCCCGACGGGCCCTACGCCCAGGTGGCGGCCAACCCGACCAGCCCGCTGCGCCCGTGGCGGGCCGACCGGGCCTACCGCCGCTCCTACCGCGACGACCTGTCCGACGTCGTGGACTACGGCTGCCATCTTCAGCTCTACCTCGACCCGACCATGCGGGAGCAGTTCCGCCGAATCCTCCCGGACACGATCGTCGGAACCATCGACCTGACGGATCTCGGCTCCGCCCCGGTGCGCACACCCGACTCGGCGGCGGCCGATCTGGTCGACCGGCTCGCCGCCGGTCACCGGACGGTGGCTGTCGACGTGACCACTCCGGATGTGCGCCGCACCGGGCTGCACGTCACGCGGGTCATCGTCCCAGGCCTCTACAGCAACACAGCCGTCGGACTGCCGTTCCTCGGCGGACGCCGACTGCCCACGGCCCGTACCGCGCCACGGGTCGCGTCGCTGCCGTCGATACCGCTGCCGCACTGACCGACGCCCGCGTGCGGGACCGCCGCGTCCACGAACGCGAGGCGACCCCGCCGGCCCCACCCGGGGCCGGGGCCCGCACCCGTTCTTCCTGGGGGAGATCCTGTCCACCGCATCCACGACCGCGTCGCAGGTCGCCCGACCGCCGCGCCCGCCGCGACGGTGCACGCCGCTGCCGCGCCTGGCGGCGCGGTCGCAGGCCGCCGGTCAGGGCCGGTTCCTGGTCGTCCTCGTGGCGCTGGTCGCCGCGACACCTGTCGTCCTCGCGCTCGCTGTCAGCCTCGGCGCGGTCCGTCTCCCCCTGGGTGAGGTGTGGTCGAGCGTGCTCGCGCACACCGTCGGCGGCCTCGGCCTCGGCCTCGGCCGCGGCGAGCCGTCGGCCAGGGTGGACGACCAGATCATCTGGCAGGTCCGGGTCCCCCGGGTCCTGCTGGCGTTCATCGTCGGCGCGGGCCTCGCGGTCGCCGGCGCGACTTTGCAAGCCGTCATCCGCAACCCTCTCGCCGACCCCTACGTGCTGGGGGTCTCCTCCGGCGCGTCGCTGGCCGCCGTCGCCGCCCTGACCCTCGGCGGCGTCGGCTGGCTGGCCCACCTCGGCGTGTCCGGAGCGGCGTTCGCCGGCGGTCTGCTCACCCTCGGCGCGGTGCTCCTACTCGGCCGGCGCGCAGGCCGCATCGAGCCGGGCCGGCTGCTGCTGGCGGGGGTGGCGCTCGGCTACCTGTTGCAGGCCGCGACGAGCTACCTGCAACTGCGTGTCAGCAGCAACCAGCTGGCGCACCTGCTGTTCTGGCTGCTCGGGACGGTGTCAGGGGCGGACTGGCGGAAACTCGGCCTGCCCGCCGCCATCGTCGCCGCGTGCACCATCTGGCTGGTCCTGCGCGGGCGGGCGCTCAACGCCCTGCTGCTCGGCGACGACCTCGCCGCGTCCGCGGGCGTCGCCGTCAGCAGGCTGCGCACCGAACTGCTCGTCATTGCCGCCCTGCTGACCGGCACCGTCATCGCCGTCGCGGGCGGGGTGCAGTTCGTAGGCCTCGTCGCCCCGCACTGTGTGCGTCTGCTCGTCGGCGCCGACCACCGGCGGCTGCTGCCCCTGTCGGCCCTGCTCGGCGGGAACTTCCTGGTCCTGGCCGACCTCGCCGCCCGCACCGTCAGCGAACCGCTCGAACTGCCCCTCACCATCGTGACCGCCGTCGTCGGGGTCCCGTTCTTCCTGGTCCTGCTGCGCCGCGGCACCCCGACGGGCACGCCATGACCGGCCTGCGCCTCAACGCCGTAGAGATCCACCTGGACAGCACACCGATCGTGCGGAACCTGACCGTGGACTGCCCGCCAGGCACGTTCGTCGGCCTGCTCGGACCGAACGGCAGCGGCAAATCCACCGTCCTGCGCGCCGTCTACCACGCCCTGCGGCCCCGGGCCGGGGCCGTGCTCCTCGACGGCGTCGACGTGCACCGCGACCTCGGCCCGCGCGCCACCGCACGCCAGATCGCCGCGCTCACCCAGGAGCACGCCGGAGAGGTCCACCTGCGGGTACGCGACGTCGTCGCCACCGGTCGCCTCCCGCACCAGAGCAGCTTCAGCCCGGTCTCCCACGACGACCGGGCGGTCGTCACCGACGCGCTGCGCACCGTCGGCATGACCGCGCTGGCCCAGCGGCCCTTCGCGGACCTGTCCGGTGGGGAGAAACAGCGCGTCCTGCTCGCCCGCGCGCTCGCCCAGCAGCCGCGGGTACTCGTCCTCGACGAGCCCACGAACCACCTCGACATCGGCGCGCGGCTCGACCTGCTCGAGCTGATCCGTTCCCTCGGCATCACCGTCCTGGCCGCGTTGCACGACCTCGACCTCGCCGCCGCCTACTGCGACCTCGTCCACGTCCTCGCCGACGGACAGCTCCTCGCGGCCGGCCCGCCCGCCGATGTCCTCACCCCCGACCTGCTCCGCCAGGTGTTCAAGGTCGCCGCCCACCGGACCGTCCATCCCCTCACCGGCCGGCCCCACTTCGCCTTCGCCTCCCTCGCCGCGCCGCCGGCGGCCCGGCCGGGCGAGCCATCCGACTGCCCGTCGCCCACCCCCGTCGGCGCACCGCCGCCCTCGCCCCTACTCCTCGAAGGAACCCCGTGAACGACCGCGCCTCTCGCCCGCACCGGCTGCGCCGCACCGTGCCTGCACTCGCCCTGGCGTTCCTGCTATCCGGCGCCCTGCTCGCCGCCTGCGGCGACTCGCCCGGCCCGGCAGTAGCCGCCGCCGACGGCCGGCAGGAAGGCTTCCCGGTCACCGTCACCAACTGTGGACGCACCCTGCACTTCGACCGGGCACCTGGCCGGGTCGTCTCGGGCTGGCCCACCAACACCGACCTGCTCGCCGCCCTCGGCCTCGCCGACCGGGTCGTCGGCCAGTACAACACCAGCAACGGCACCGCCGCCCCCGCCTACACCGCGGCCGTCGCCGACATCCCCGTCCTCAGCGACGCCGCCCCGAGCCGCGAGCAGCTTCTCGCCGACCGGCCCGACCTGATCTGGGCCGATGGCTCCTACCTGTTCGACGGCCAGCAGCTACCCACCATCGACGAGCTCGCCGCCCAGGGCACCCAGGTGATGATCCTCAGCGGGTTCTGCACCGACGACGCCACCCGCGCCCGGGTCACCGACGTCAGGACCGACCTGGCCGCCCTCGGCCGAATCTTCGGCGTCGAAACAAAGGCACAGGAACTGGTCGGCCAGGTCGACACCCGCCTCAGCGCGGTGGCCGCGAAGGTAAACGCCACCCAACCGGTGCCCGTCGCGATGATCAGCAGCTTTGGTGGGGCGATCTACACCTACGAAGGCGTCTACAGCGACATCGCCACCCGCGCCGGCGCCACCAACATCTACGCCGGGACCCTGCCCGCCGGGCAGTACTACGGCGAGCTGTCGAAGGAGAGCCTCCTCCAGAAGGACCCGGACGCCCTCGTCTACCTACTCAGCGGCGGCGAGACCGAAGCGACGGCACGAACGGTGCTCGCCGAGACCCTGCCCACGGTGACCGCGGTCCGCACCGGCAAGGTCGTCTTCCTTCCCCAGTGGAACTCGACCAACCTCGCCGGCGTCGAGGGCGTCGAAACCCTCGCCGCCGCCCTGCACCCATGAGCACCACACCCACCGCCGACGCGGCCCCACCGGAGGACACCCCCACCGATCAGGCAGGAGGTGGCTACCGGCTGTTCCTGACCGCGCGCTCGATCTCCTGGACCGGCTCCGCGATCAGCCTCGTCGCCCTACCCCTGCTGATCTACCAACGCAGCGGCAGCCCCGCCCTCACCGGACTGCTCACCGCCCTCGAAGCGATCCCCTATCTCCTGCTCGGCCTTCCCGCCGGAGCCTGGGCCGACCGCCTCGACCCACGCCGCGTCCTCGGCCGGTCCGCACTGGCCAGCTGCGCGCTGCTGGCCAGCATCCCGCTCGCCGACGCCGCCGGCCTGCTGACCACCGCCCACCTGCTGGTCGCCGCCGCAGGGAGCGCGACCGCGCTGACCTTCTCCGACGCCGCAGGGTTCCGCGCCCTGGCAGCCCTCGTGCCCCCCGGCCGGATGGGCCAGGCCACCGGACACCTCAGCGCCGTCAGCACCATCATCGGCCTGGCCGGCCCCGCAGCCGGCGGCCTGCTCGCCGCCACCCTCGGTGCGAGCACCGCGATCGCCGTGGACGCCGCAAGCTTCGCCATGTCCGCCGTACTCATGGCCCGCCTGCCACTGGCACCCGCGCCTTGCGCGCCACCGGCGGGGCGGTCGCTGCGAGCGGAGATCGGCGAAGGGCTGCGCTGGGTGTGGAACCACCGGCTGGTCCGCACCCTCACCCTCCTCGGCATCGGCAACAGCCTCACCGCCGGCTTCATCACCGGCCTAGTCGTCGTCGTCGCGGTCCGCCAGCTCGACCTGCCCAGCGACGACGGAAGAATCGGCCTACTCTACGCCGCCGCCGGCGCCGGCAGCCTGCTCGCCAGCCTCCTGCTCGCGCCCCTGCAGCGACATCTACCCGTCGGATGGATCACCCTCGGCGGGCTTGCCACCGGCCTGCTCTTCCTCGCCGGCTGGTCAGCCAGCCGCACTCTCGCCCTCGGCGCGGTCACACTGCTCGGCTGGCAGGCCACCAATACCCTCGTCAGCCTCAACGGCATCGTCGTCCGCCAGACCCTCGCACCCCTCGAACTCCAGGCCCGCGTCAACACCACCGCACGGATCATCGCCTGGGGCGGCCAACCCGCCGGCGCCCTACTCGGCGGACTGGCCGCCGAGCACACCGGACTCGGCCCCGCCCTCACCCTCGGAGGCAGCGGACTCGCCCTCTCCCTGCTCGCCGGAACACCCACCCGCCTGCGTCGCCGCGACCATCTCGCCGCGCTCGCGCCCCCCGCGCCCCAGCCAACCGGAACACCGGCATGAGCACACCACATCAGCACGCACGATCCGCCTGTCCAACCCCGTCGGCGCCCTTTCCGACGAGAACGCGGGCCAACCGTCACGCCGCCGGCAGAGGCAGCGAAGATGTCGGGCACGCTCCAGATCGACCGCAGCCCAGCGCGGGAGACCTCGCTGTTCCATGTACGGGCCAGCCCCACCCGAGCGGCGAGCTCCCCCTGCGCCGGGACGCGCCACAGGGGCCCTCCCACAGGCAGAGCATCTGCGCGTCACCACCAGCTGCTGACCGCCGACGACAGGCGCCTAGCTGCGCTGGAGCGCCCACACCTCCGACGCCCACTGACCGGCCTGGCGGCCCAGGAACATCAGGTGCAGCACGCGCATCCGGTGGCAAATTCACATCCGGCCGGCTGCCCGTCGACCGCAGGCGAGGAGGACAGGGCAGGAGTCGGGCAGCAGACATCGCCGCGCCAGGCATCACGGCCTTCCTTCACCGCGATCACCGCGATCGCCAAAGCGGCAACGGGGTCCGCCCAGGACCAGCCGAGGGTGGCGTTGAGGAGCAGACCCGCGAGCAGGACCGCGGACAGATAGGTACACAGCAGGGTCTGCTTGGAGTCCGCCACCGCGGACGCGGAACCGAGTTCGCGGCCTGCGCGGCGCTGGGCGGTGGACAGGACCGGCATCACCGCCAGCGACATCGCGGCAAGGACGATCCCGGGCACCGAGCGGTCCGCGTCGTCCCCGCCGGTCAAGGCCCGCACGGCGTCGACCGTGACATAGACGGCGAGCGCGACGAACGACGCCGCGATGATCCGCAGAGTACGACGTTCCCGAGCCTCCCGCACGGCGTGATCGGCGGCGGAGAACTGCCAGGCGACCGCGGCGGCGGACGAGATCTCGATGACCGAGTCCAGACCGAAACCAACCAGCGCGGTGGACGACGCTGCCGCGCCAAGCGTCAGCGCAGCAGCAGCCTCAACCACGTTGTAGCCGATCGTGACCCCGACCAGGAGCCGGATCCGGCGCGCGAGCAGGTCACGGCGGCCCGGCGACGGCCCCAACGACAGCGAGACGGCCATCTCAGCAGCAGCCCTTCTCCGCCACGTCCGGACAACCGGGATCCTGCGCCAAGACTGTGACCGCAGCCCGCAACTCGTCGAGCGCACGACCGAGACGGGCATCCGCAAGCTCATAGCGGGTCCGCCGACCGACCGGAACCGCGACCACCAGACCACAGCCCCGCAGACACGCCAGATGGTTCGACAGCCGGCTGCGGGAGATCCCCATCGACTCCGCCAGGTCAGCCGGATGCGCAGGGCTGTCTCGGAGGGCCAGTAGCAGCCGGGCTCTGATCGGATCGGCCAGCGCCCGGCCGACGCGTGCCAGAACCTCGATGTCCTAAGCGATTGTCACCACGACCCGACAGTACAGAAAATCCTGAACTCAGGAAATATTGAACTGAGGCAGCTGGCCCGCACAACCCCGAGCTCACCGCCCTTTCGGTCCGCCCGGCACCGGAGTATCGTCCCTTGACGAAAATGGTTTCCGATTTCATGTTGCCGGGAGTGAGTCGATGCGCGCGCGGACAGTCGTCGCTCTGATCGCCATGGTGGGAGTCACGTCGGGGGTGGCGGCCTGCGGTTCGTCAGACGACGGGGACGCAGGCCGGGAGTCGGCGAGTGGTAGCTCGGTGTCCGTGGTGGCGTCGACGAACGTCTGGGGTGACGTTGCCCGGCAGATAGCCGGCGATCACGCGAAGATCACCTCGATCATCAATGACCCCAGCGCGGACCCGCACTCCTACGAAGCGGACGTCCGCGTCCAGCGCGAGCTGATACAGGCACGGATCGTGATCGCGAACGGCGGCGGCTACGACGACTTCGTCGACACGATGCTGACCGCGGCGGACACCAAGGCCACCGTCCTCAACGCCGTCGACATCTCCGGCAAGGAGTCTGCGGCGGGCGAGGAGCTCAACGAACACGTCTGGTACGACTTCCCCACCGTGGCCGCCGTCGCGGCCCGGGTCTCCGACGCCCTGGCGAGTGCCGACCCCGCGCACGCGTCGGAGTTCGAGGCCAACGAGAAGGCCTTCACCGAGAAGCTGACAACGCTGGAGGGCACCGAAGCCTCGATCAAGGAGACCGCGGCCGGCGCAGGGGTCGCGGTCACCGAGCCGGTCCCGCTCTACCTGCTGGAAGCGTGCGGGCTGACGAACGAGACACCCGAGGAGTTCAGCGAGGCGATCGAGGAAGGCGAGGGCGTCCCGCCCGCTGCCCTCGCGGATACCCTCGCCCTGTTCAGCGACGGGAAGGTCAAGCTGCTCGCCTACAACGAGCAGACGACCGGGGTGGAGACCGAGAAGGTACTGGACGCCGCAAAGGCCGCGAACGTACCAGTGGTGCCGGTGACCGAGACCCTGCCCACCGGCAAGGACTATGTGACCTGGATGACCGAGAACCTGAACGCGGTGGCCGGAGCGTTGAAGGCATGAGATCACCCGACCCGGTGCTGCGGATCCGAGGCGGCTCGGTCGGGTACGACGCCCGCACCCTGTGGTCGGGGCTCGACCTGGATCTGGCCGCGGGCGAGTTCCTGGCGGTGCTGGGGCCGAACGGGGCCGGCAAGACCACGCTGCTGCGGGCCGCCCTCGGGCTCCACCCGCTACGCACCGGGGTGATCACGGTGGACGGCGAGCCGCCGCGGCGGGGCAGCGGCCGGATCGGCTACGTGCCCCAGCAGCGGGCCACCGCGCCACTGGCCCCGGTGCTGGTGCGTGAGCTGGTGCGTTTCGGTCTGGACGGGAGACGGTGGGGGCCGGGCTGGCCCTCCCGCGCCCGCCGGCACCGGGTCGACGAGGCGCTCGCCGCGGTCGAGGCCACCGCCCTGGCCGACCGGGCCGTGGCCGGGCTCTCCGGCGGCGAGCTGCAGCGGATCAGGGTGGCCCAGGCGTTGGCGACTGATCCGGTGCTGCTGCTGTGCGACGAGCCGCTGGCCTCGCTGGACGCGCCGCGCCGCGCCGCCCTGTCGGCCCTGATCGACCGGCGGCGGCGCACCCACGGCACCACCATCGTCTTCGTCACGCACGACATCAACCCGATCCTCCCGTACGTCGACCGTGTCCTCTACCTCGCCGGTGGCGGGTTCGGGTTGGGGCCGGCCGCCGACGTTTTGGCGTCGGAGAGCCTGTCCGCGCTGCACGACACCGACGTCACGGTGGACAGGTCGGGGGGACGGATCTTCATCAGCGGCGTTCCGGACAGCCCGTGCGACCTGGAGGCGGTCCGATGAGCCTGTGGGAGCGCATGTTCGTCTTCGACGACTACGGCGAGCTGCTCTCCCTGCTCCACAACTCGATCATCGCCGGCGCTGTCCTCGGTGTCGTGTGCGGTGTCATCAGCGTCTTCGTGACCTACCGGGACCTGGCCTTCGCGGTGCACGGCGTGAGCGAGCTGTCCTTCGCCGGCGCGGCGGGCTTCCTCCTGCTGGGCGCCAACGTCGTCACCGGCTCGCTCATCGGTGCGCTACTCGCCGCGCTGCTGATCGGGTTGCTGGGCGAACGGGCCCGGGACCGCAACTCGGTGATCGGCGTGCTCATGCCCTTCGGCCTGGGCCTCGGCGTCCTGTTCCTCGCCCTGTACAAGGGCCGGGCAGCGAACAAGTTCGGCCTTCTCACCGGCCAGATCGTGGCGGTGGACGCCTCCCGGCTCGCCGTGCTCTCCGCCATCGCCGCGGTCGTGCTCGCCGCCCTGGCGGTGCTGTGGCGACCGTTGACCTTCGCCAGCCTCGACCCGGAGGTCGCCACCGCCCGGGGAGTTCCCCTCCGCCTGCTCGGGCCGACGTTCATGCTGCTTCTTGGTGCGACGGTAGCCGCCGCGATCCAGGTCGTCGGCGCCCTGCTCGTGCTGTCAGTGGTCTGCACGCCGGGCGTGGCCGCGACGATGGTGACCGCGCGCCGCGGCTTGGCCACGGCGCTGTCGGTGCTGTTCGCCACCGTGTCCACCGTCGGCGGGATCCTGCTCGCCCTCGGCGGCACGCTTCCGATCAGCCCCTACATCACCACCCTGTCCTTCGCCATCTACCTCGGATGCCGGGTCTTCGCCGCCGTCCGGGGCGTCCGATCTCGCCGAGGGCACCGTTCGGACCGCCACGGGCCGTCCAGCAGCCTGGAAGATCGGCTGCCGCTGACGGGGTCTGTCACCGGACCGCGGCTACACCCGTCCGTCGTCGGCTTCTACGCACCGCCCGAGGCCGTGAGCCGCACGGAGTGACGGCTCGGCGAGAGCATCACCGGATGATCGACGGGGCTCGGGAGCAGCCGGCAACCGATGCCGCTCCCGAGCCCCGTCATTTTTTCCCAGCGGTCGACGAACTCAGCAGTCGACGAATTCCGGCTGCTGGTTGAGCACCTGACTTTCCGGCGAGATGAACCGCCGGTACTGCTCACCGCCCGCGGACTCCGGGTGAAAGACAGCCACCCGGTGGCAGTTCTGGAATGCCAGCTTCACCGCGAAGTGCCGCTCCAGGGCCTCGCGTATCGCGGTACTCGCCATCGCCCGCAGAAGCTGGCCCTGCTCACCAGGGTCCGCCGGTGGAATCTGGTTGTCGGCGAAGTCGCGGGCCTGGTCCGGCAGCTCGTGAGCGAGCCGTTCCACCAGCCCGTAGGCGTACGGCAGGGACGAGCGGACGCAGGCGAGAAAATCCACCTCGCTGACGGAGCCCTCGCTCGCCTGCTGGAGAAGTTCGGGTGACACGGTCAGAGACATCACGTACCTCCACAGGGAGTAATCGTGGCCATTCTCAGGATAAGTGCCGCTGAGATCACCGGCGGGGCTTTCAGGCGAACAAGTGGGACGTCGCGTGCGGGAAGTCGAGATCGGGTTCGGGAGCCGCACGCTGTTCACACGATTTCGACCGGAACACCCGACCCGGTTTTTCGCCCGGACCGACGCCGCGGCCTGGGGCGGCGATCATCCGGTCGGGTTGTCCGTGGGAGCGGCCGTCCCGGTCATCGGGTGACGCTGGCGCTCAGAGGGCCGCCGTCAGTGCGGCGCGGGTGTCCAGCCTGAAGTCGGGGTCGACCTGGTGGGAGAGGTCGGTGCCGACTGCGTCGTTCGCCCAGGAGCGGGCGTTCTTCACATGGAACTCGATCATCTGCCGGTGCAGACGGTCCCAGTCGCGCTCGGTGCCCTCAATGGCGGCGACGATGCGGTCCAGGGCCGCCAGGTTGGCGGGTTCCAGGACGACCGCGCCGGCCGGGCTGCCCTGTTCCTGAGCCCGGACCGCGGCCGACTGTTCCAGGTGGACGAGCAGGTCGTCGCCGACGTGGTCGCGCAGGAACGCGACGTCCCGCTCGTCGTGGACCTTGTTGCCGATGACGGAGATCGGGATGCCGTGATCGGCGGCGTAGCGGCGGTACTGCTCGTGGACGGCGACGCCTTTGCGGGTTGGCTCGGCGACGAGGAAGGTCCGGTCGAAGCGGGTGAACAGCCCGGAGGCGAACGCGTCCGCGCCGGCGGTCATGTCGACGACGACGTGCTCACTGGGCCCGTCGACCAGATGGTTGAGCAGGAGCTCGACCGCACCGACCTTGGAGTGGTAGCACGCCACACCGAGGTCCTCCTCGGTGAACGCGCCGGTGACCATGAGGCGGACCCCGGCCGCGTCGACGCAGAGCCGCTCATGGATCGGGCTGGGCCCGGTGATGGTCAGCAGCCGTGAGCCGTGGCCGGGCGGGGTCGTCTTGACCATCTCGCGGGCGGACGGGATGCGCGGGTTGTCACCGCGCAGATAGTCCTTGATCAGGTCGAGATGGTCGCCGAGTGTGGGTATCGATGCCGCAAGGTGCTCGTCGAGGCCGAGGGCGACCGCCAGATGCTGGTTGATGTCGGCGTCCAGGGCCAGCACGGTGTGGCCCTGGCCGGCGAGGTGGCGGGCGACGAGCGAGGACAGCGTGGTCTTTCCGCTGCCACCCTTGCCGACGAACGCGATCTTCATGGTGATGTTCCTCGATGTCGTGGCGGCGCTGCCGCGAATCAGGTCGGACGAACACGTGGTCGGGCCCGCCGGCGGGCCGGCCCGAGGTGCACGACCGCCCCGGCCGCCCGCAGGCCACGGCACCGGGGACACGGCGGTCACCAGCGCGGAGTCGCACACCCACCGCAAGGATAACGGTATTCATTTCCGATAGCCCGTAAGGCACGCAGCCTCGCCGCTGCAAGGGGACATCCAGGACACCCAACCGATGCCGTTACACACCGCGAGCAGCATGGACAACCACTCACCGACGGCGGGTGAGGGGTTGAGTGTCGGCATCGACGTAACCCACCGGCCGGGAACCGGGCGGTGGATTCGCCAGGCCATGCCCGCCACTGTTCCCCGACCCCGGCGGACGACACCAGCAACGCGCCTTCCGTGACGCACTCGCCGACCTCGTTCCTCCCCAGCACGGCTGGCTACCCACCGTACGCATCGCCGACTTCCAGATCCCGGCCGCCGGCCAGGACGACGAACTGATCGCCGCTGTCCGCAGGCTCCTGCAACGCCCCGGCGGGCCCCCGACCCAGTTCCTCACATAAGCGCGTAAGGACCGTCCTCGGCCCTGCCGAATGGGGCCCCGATCATCCGGTCGCCATCGAGGTGCTTGATGGCGACCGCACCGCTCGCCGGGACGTGTGCGTAGGCGATCTTCACGTTCGGGTGGGTGGCGTCGACGAGGGACTCGACCTCAGCCTTCCCCGTCGCTGCGGCCAGCCGAGTGAAGTGCACAACGTAGCCGTAAGGCACCTCGCTCTCGACAAGGCCCGCGAGGTCCTGGGCGAGATGGGCGTGCCCGTAGTCGAGCCCCAGTTCGATGGCGACAGGTGGGACGATCCGCCCCTGCCGGAACTGATCAAGGCTGGCTACGGCCAGCTGGCCAGGTGTGAGTAGCGCCAGATCGAACAACCCACGGCGATCACCGTCGACCGCTGGCATGGGCCACTCTTTGTGGATCAGACCGGTCCTGAAGCTTGACGTGCCGATCTGGATGAGGGCGTCAAGCTCGGCGTGCGCGACGAGCGCACGGAACAGTTGAAGGTGCAGGGAATGCTCAACCCGATGCCGGTAGGGATGCGTGACAAAGTCGTCGACCAGCCCATCAATCGCCCGCTCCACCAACGGGATCGCCCCGGTGAGCCACGGGCCCACCGCCGTCGTCGCCGGCACGCTCGGCAGGGGAATCGGAGCGCCTGACGGGCTTTCCGCCTGGGCGCTGCGGGCGCTGAGCAACCAGTCCTCCAACGCCGCCAGGCTCGCAAGCTCCGGCAGGTCCTCAGCGGCGATCCGCGCCACGGCCGGCAGACGGTACCGCACCTCATACTCACCGCGCCTGTTCGCTGGATAGCACACGTTGATGGTCTGCGTCTTCGGGCCCGTGATCACGAAGACCCGCCGGCCGGCAACCTCGAAGCTCGACAAGGACGAGATGACCATACCGTTCACCGTAAGTCCCCCTTCGGCCACTCGCGTCGCCCAGCCCTCGCAGCGTTCGTGGAATGCAATGCGCTGGGGTGCGGCCACCTCCGCGGATGACCGTAGCTTCCATGCCCCGTTCCGCAGCCGGGCGGCAGCGGAGGCCTCCCAGCTGGAGCCGCCACGCCGGGCGTTGGGCTCGGCGCGAACGAACCTGTTGCTCGCCGACAACGTCTGCCTGGACTAGGCCGTCGAGGTCGGGCCGATCTTCCAAGGGCTGCTGCGCCCCGGGAACCGCACTATGGTCGTGGCGGCCCGCCGAGCCTGGCGCTGGAGTGGGCCGACGAGAGGTGCGACAAGTTCGGCCTGGAGCTCACTGTCATCAGCGGTGAGCGGCTGCGGGAGGTCCGCCGGCCCTACAGCTGCACGCGACCCGTTCCGTTCCAGCGGGCGGTCGTGAGCATGGAGTGGCGGCAAGGGGTGCGGGCGCAGCTCGCCCTGGTCCGCCAGCGTCGGTGGCCGGTTTCCAGGTGCCCCGCACCGGATTGTCGGCCCGATCCAGTAGCGTTGGACGGCTGTCTATCAGGAGGTCAGTCGTGCTGCTTGAGGAACTCAAGCCAGGGCTACGCATTGACGGGCTTATCCCCGCCGAGGTCATCACGGTCATTGCTGCGCGATGGCACGGTCCTGACGCGCTCGAACTGACCTACAAGACCATCGCCGGCGGTCTCGGCCAGCAGGTCGTGTTCCGCAAGGACCAGGACCGGCTCAGCTTCACCCAGACCGGCAGCCGCGCCTTCGACGCCAACGCCAGCGACTTCAAACTCGTGGCCGAGGCGCAGCGCATCTCGCTGGCCGGGCTGTTCGACCCGATGCTCGCCGTCGCCACCAGCGACGTGCAGCCCCTCCCACACCAGATCCGCGCAGTGTACGGCGAGCTGCTCCCGCGTACCCCGCTGCGCTTCCTGCTCGCCGACGACCCCGGCGCCGGCAAGACAATCATGGCCGGCCTCTACATCAAGGAGCTGCTACTGCGCGATGACGTGAAGCAGTGCCTCATCGTCGCTCCCGGCGGCCTCGTGGAGCAGTGGCAGGACGAGCTCTTCTTCAAGTTCGGGCTCCGCTTCGATCTGCTGACCAGCCAGCTCATCGACTCCCAGGTCAACCTCAACATCTTCGAGACCAACCCGCTCCTCATCGCACGGATGGATCAGCTCTCCCGCAACGAGCAGCTCCAGGCCCAGCTCAAAGAGACCGACTGGGATCTGATCGTCGTCGACGAGGCCCACCGCATGGGCGCCCACTACTTCGGTGGCAAGCTGCAGAAGACCAAGCGCTTCCAGCTCGGGGAGCTCCTCGGCGAACTCACCCGCCACCTGCTGCTGATGACCGCGACCCCACACTCGGGCAAGGAGGAGGATTTCCAGCTCTTCCTCACCCTCCTGGACCGTGACCGGTTCGAGGGCAGGCAGAAGAAGACCACCGACACCAGCGGGATCATGCGCCGCATGGTCAAGGAGGACCTACTCACCTTCGAGGGCAAGAAACTCTTCCCCGAACGCATCGCCGAGACCGTTCCCTACGAGCTGACCGCGTTGGAGTATGCCCTCTACGAGGACGTCACCCACTACGTCCGCGAGGGAATGAACCGGGCCGATCGACTTGGTGGCAAGCGCAAGAACACCGTCGGTTTCGCCCTCACCGTTCTCCAGCGGCGGCTCGCGTCCAGCCCGGAGGCGATCTACAAGAGCCTCGTACGCCGTTCCGAGCGGCTGGAGCGCAAACGGCAGGAGATCCTCGACGGCACCTACCGCGAGCCGGACGCGGCTGTCGAGTGGAGTGCGATCGACACCGACGAGTTCAACGCCGGAGAGATCGAGGAGCTGGAGGAGGAACTGCTCGACGCCGCCACCGCGGCGCAGACAGTGAAGGAACTCAACGCCGAGCTGATCGAGCTGGCCGAGCTGGTTAGGACCGCCAAGGTCGTCCGCGACGCCGGCACCGATCGCAAGTGGACCGAGCTGTCGAACATTCTCCAGGATAATGCGCTGACCACCGACGCGAACGGCTGGCCGCGGAAGTTCATCATCTTTACCGAGCACCGCGACACCCTCGACTACCTCCGGGTCAAGATCGGATCGCTGCTCGGCAAGCCTGACACGGTCAAGGCCATTCACGGTGGCGTACGTCGCGGCGAGCGTCGCCAGATCACCGAGGAGTTCACCAAGAACCACGACGTCCAGATCCTGGTAGCGACCGACGCGGCCGGGGAGGGCCTCAACCTCCAGGCTGCCCACCTGATGGTCAACTACGACCTGCCTTGGAACCCCAACCGCATCGAGCAGCGCTTCGGCCGCGTCCACCGCATCGGCCAGGAGGAGGTCTGCCGACTGTGGAACCTCGTGGCCTCCAACACACGTGAGGGTGAGGTCTTCACCCGCCTGCTGGCGAAACTCGACCAGATGCGCCAGGACTACGGCGGCAAGGTCTTCGACGTCCTCGGCGAGGCATTCAGCGAGACCCCGCTGCGCACGCTCCTGCTCGACGCCATCCAGTACGGCGAGCGTCCTGAGGTGAAGGCAACGATGCATGAGGTCATCGACTCCAGCGTCGGCGAGGGCCTCAGGGATCTACTCGATGAGCGGGCGCTCGCCTCCGAGCACCTCGCCGAGGCCGACCTTCAGCGGCTCCGCGCGGCGATGGACGAGGCTCGCGCCCGGCGGCTCCAGCCGCACTACATAGAGCTGGCGTTCAAAGCGGCCTTCACCCGTCTCGGTGGCCGGATCGCCAGGCGTGAGCAGGGGCGCTACGAGATCGCGAACGTGCCCCAGCACCTCCGCTCGGCCGGCAGGGGACCGATCGCGACGAGGTACGACCGGGTCACCTTCGACCTTGCCCACGTCCAGCCCGACGGGCTCGCTCGGGCGGACCTGCTCGCGCCCGGCCACCCGATCCATGACGCGGTCATGGACGAGACAGTCCGGCGGTTCGGCGGCGCGCTGAACCATGGCACCGTGCTTGTGTCCTCGACCCTCGAAGAGCCACACCTGCTCGTTGGCGTTGTCGAGGAGGTCGCCGACGCCACCGGCCAATCCGTGGCGCGTCGTTTCGGCTACGCCTATGTCGACAGCGACTGCACCGTCAGCCCCGCTGGTCCTGCGCCGTATCTCGACTGCGTCGCCGCTCCCGAAGGCCCGGCGACCGACGCCGCACGCGCCCTACCGTGGCTTGCCGAGGCCGAGGACAGGGCCACGAGCTGGATCATCGCCAACCGTCTGCCCGAGTACTTGGCCGAGGTGCAGCCCCGCCGGCTGGCGGAGCTGACGAAAGCCCGTGACCTGGTCGCCAAGCGCCTCACCTCGGAAAGTGAGCGCCTCCTGTTCGAGGCGGCGATCGCCTCGGAGAGCGAGCAGAAGGGCGAGAAGCCCAAGGAGTCGCCGGAGAGCCTCAATCGCAAGGCGGTCGAGCTCGACCTCCGACTCCGCAAGCGCCTGGAGCTGCTTGACCAGCAGCAGCTCATGTCGACCAAGCCCCCCCGCCTCGTCACCGCCGCCCTCGTGCTGCCCGTCAGCCTGTTTGAAGACGAACTGCCGCCGTCCGCGCCGATGCACGCCAAGGAGACCAAGGCGGTCGAGCGCCGCGGCGTCGACCTCGTCATGGCACGCGAGCGAGAACTCGGCCGCCAGCCCGTCGAACAGGCGTTCAACAACCCCGGCTTCGACATCCTGTCGACCGACGCCAAGGGCGACACCTACCGCATCGAGGTCAAGGCCCGCCTCGACGGTGCCACCGACTTCTTCGTCACCCACAACGAGGTGATGACCGGCAAGAACGCCACCCCGCGCTACCGGCTCGCCCTCGTCAAGGTCGACCCTCGCGGGGCGGAGCACGACGAGGTCCGCTACCTCGACGACCCCTTCGCCACCACCAACCTCGGCGACTTCGACGCCACCGGCGTCCGCGGCAACTGGACTAGGACGTGGGCCAAGGGGGGCACTCCGTTCTGACATAGATGCACCCGTTAACCCCGAACAGGTTCGGACAGCCCATTATGTTCATTTACGACACTGGGTGCTCACCCGGGTCGGGAGCGTAGGGGGACGGGGTCGTGGTGCGAGCGCGGAAGCTGATCGAGGTGGCGCTCCCGCTGGAGGCGATCAACCGGGAGTCGGCCCGGGAGAAGTCCATCCGGCACGGGCACCCCTCCACGCTGCACCTGTGGTGGGCGCGGCGCCCGCTCGCGGCGGCCCGAGCGGTCCTCTTCGCCCAGCTCGTCGACGACCCGAGCGCGCGGCCGGAGGAGTTCCCCACCGAGGAGCTGCAACGCAAGGAGCGGGACCGCCTGCACCACCTCATCGAGCGACTCGTGGTCTGGGAGAACACCCGGGACGAGAAGCTCCTGCGGGAGGCCCACGAGGAGATTCTGAAGTCCACGAACGGCAACCCGCCGCCGATCCTGGACCCCTTCGCCGGCGGCGGCACCATCCCCCTGGAGGCTCAGCGGCTCGGCCTGGAGGCCCACGCCTCGGATCTCAATCCGGTCGCCGTCCTCATCAACAAGGCGCTCATCGAGATCCCCCCGAAGTTCCGCGACCAGCCCCCCGCCTACCCCGGCCTGGCCAACTCCGAGATCCGCACTTGGAAGGGCGCCGAGGGCCTGGCCGCCGACGTCCGCGCCTACGGCGCCTGGATGCGGGACGAGGCTGAGAAGCGCATCGGCCATCTCTACCCTAAGGCCACCCTCCCCGACGGCACCAAGGCCACGGTCATCGCCTGGATCTGGGCCCGTACCGTCACCTGCCCCAACCCCGCCTGCGGCGCCGAGGTGCCACTGGTCAGCAGCCTGAATCTTTCCAAAAAAAAGGGTCGAGAAACCTGGCTTCTTCCAGAGATAAGAAATGGTCAAGTGGAGTTTCGTATAGCGACTTCCGGCACTCCAGCGAGGAGTAACAAATTTGGACAGGGCGCCAAGTTTGAGTGCTGGGTCTGCAAGGCGACTCTAACTCCAAACGAAGTTCACTCACAGCTAGACACGAATGAGAAGTCGAAGCCTCGACTTCTGTGCATGGCGACCGAAGGAAGACGTAGAAGAATATATGTAGAGGCAACGGATGAGCAGGTAAATATCGCCACCTCAGCCAACAAGATCGCCGCCCCTATCAGAGAAAGTGACCGCGGATTGCGCGCGCCAGCGCGAGGAACGTTCGGCGGGAACGCCCAGGGGCGACGCTACGGATTTTTTGAGTTCTCCGACTATTTTACAGATCGTCAATTGGTGGCGCTGACCACTTTCAGCGAGCTGGTCTCCGACGCCCGCGAGAGGGTCCTCGCCGACGGCGGCACCGAGATTTACGCCGATGCGGTCGCCACCTACCTCGGCTTCTCGGTGAGCAGACTCGCTGACTACGGATCGATGGTCTCGACGTGGATGCCGGACCCGAAGAACGAGGGAATCCGCAACACGTTCGCTCGCCAAGCAATTCCGATGGCCTGGGACTTCGCGGAAGCTAACGCCTTCAGCGAAGCGTCTGGAAATTACAGTTTCATGATCCGTGGCATTGCACGGGTACTCGACTCCTTGACTGGAACTGGCACTGGCGAGGCTTCCCAAGCAGACGCGGTAGATTCAATTTCGCGGCCGTTCCTGATTAGTACGGACCCACCGTATTACGATAACATCGTCTACTCCGACCTGTCCGATTTTTTTTATGTTTGGCTGCGCCGTTCCCTGCGGTCGGTCCATCAGGATTTACTCGCGACGATGCTAGTACCGAAGGCTGAAGAATTGGTTGCCAACCCGTACCGGCACGGTGGCAAGGACGGAGCCCGAACCTTCTTCGAGGACGGATTTCGTACGGTCTTCGCCAATGCGCGTACTAGCGCGCGGACCGATCTGCCGATTACGGTCTGGTATGCGTTTAAGCAGAGCGAGACCGACGCCAGTGGTGAAGCATCGACCGGCTGGGAGACGTTGCTGGAGGGCATGATTCGTTCAGGCTGGGAGATCACCTCGACCTGGCCCAGTCGCAGCGAGCGGGGTGGACGCATGATCAGTCTCGGTACCAACGCCCTCGCCTCCTCGATTGTTCTCTCCCTCCGTCCGCGCCCCGAGGAGGCCCCGTCGACTGACCGGCGCGGGTTCATCGCGATGCTTGAGGCGGAGCTGCCGGAGGCGTTGCGGAAGTTGCAGCAGGGGCAGATCGCGCCGGTGGACCTGCCGCAGGCGGCGATCGGGCCGGGGATGGCGGTGTTCAGCCGGTACAGCGGGGTCCTTGAGCCCGACGGGAAGAAGATGACCGTGCGTTCGGCGCTGGCGCGGATCAACGAGATCCTCGACACGGTGCTGGCCGAGCAGGAGGGCGATTTCGACTCGACCGCCCGGTTCGCGATCGCGTGGTATCGGCAGCACGGCTACGGCGTCGGCAAGTTCGGCGACGCCGACAACCTCGCTCGGGCCCGCAACACCAGCGTCGACGTGATGGGCCGCGAGGAGATTCTGACGAGCCGGGCCGGCAACGTGCAGCTCGTCAAGCCCGCCGATCTGTCGTGGGACTACGACGTGCTGAAGGACAGCCACACCAGCAACTGGGAAGCGCTCCACCATCTGATCAAGGTTCTGGAGCGGGACGGCATCGCCCGGGCAGGCGGCTTCCTCCAGGCAGCGTTGGGCCGTCCGGACGGCGCAGTTGACGCTGATCTGATCAAGGAGCTCGCTCACCTTCTCTTCCGCATCGCGGAGGGCAATGGCTGGACGAAGGACGCGCTGAGCTTCAACAGCCTGGTGACGAGCTGGCCGGAGATTCTGGAGGTCGCGCGCACCCAGAAGAAGCCCGTCAGGACGCAGTTCGCGATCGACTTCGACGAGGACGAGTGACATGGCGCTGAGCAACCGTGACCGCATCGACCGGATGTTCCAGATCCTCGCCCCGGCGCTGGACGATTACATCTCATCGGTGATCGGCCAGGCCGACCAGGCGCTGGGGGCCGAGTGGACGAAGCTCGTCCAGGCAAAAGACCTCAAGAACGGGGCCCCGGCCGGGAAGAGCTACGATCCGCGCGACCCGCAGATCCAGTTCCGGATGCTCACCGAAGGCAACATCACCGGCGGTTACAAGCCTGGCTGGTACCCGTTCAACCAGACCGTCGGGCGTGCTGGTGAGACGTTCGCCAGCGAGCTCCGCGAGGTGCGCAACGACTGGGCGCACAACGGCTCGTTCTCCGACGACGACGCCTACCGCGCACTGGACACGGGCGAACGCCTGCTCAGGCTCGTCGGCGCCGGGGCCGATGCCGACGAGGTCCGTGGCATCCGGCTCAACCTGCGTCGGATGACCGCCGACAAGGACGACAAGAAGGTCCTGAAGGCCGCGGTCGACAACCCCGAGGCCACTGGGCTCAAGCCGTGGCGCGAAGTGCTCCTGCCCCACGACGATGTCGCCACCGGCAACTTCCACGCCTCGGAGTTCGCGGCTGACCTCTACAAGGTGGCCATCGGTGGCGAGGTCGACTCCGACTACGCCGACCCGGTCGAGTTCTTTCGGCGGACCTACCTCACCGAGGGCCTGCGCGACCTGATCGGCCGCGCCGTGCGACGTCTCTCGGGTGACGACAACACCTCGCCGGTGATCAACCTGCAGACGAACTTCGGTGGCGGCAAAACCCACTCGATGCTGTCACTGTGGCACGTGGCGGCCGGACTTCCCGTGGGCGAGTTCCCGCAGGAGACCCAGGATCTTCTCACCGCCAACGGCTACACCGGCACCGAGGTGAACCGGGTCGCGATCGTGGGCAACCACCTCAGCCCGTCCGGTGTCACCAAGGATGACGGCACCCACGTCAACACGATCTGGGGTGAGCTGGCCTGGCAACTCGGCGGTGCCGAGGGGTACGCCATCGTCGCCCTCGCCGACAGCAACCGCACCCACCCCGGCGAGGCCCTTCACACGTTGTTGGCGAAGTACGCGCCCGCCGTCATCCTGATCGACGAGTGGGTCGCCTACGCCCGTTCGCTCGTCGGCCGCGACGACCTCGCGGGCGGTACGTTCGACGACCAGTTCACCTTCGCGCAGTCGCTGACCGAGGCCGCCAAGGGCACGTCAGGCGTCCTGCTGGCGGTCTCGATCCCCGCCTCCGAGACCGGGGACGACTCCGAGATCGTGGCCGGGAACGCCGAGGAGGTCGGCGGCACCAACGGCCTTGAAGCGTTGAAGCGGCTCCAGAACGTCGTGCGTCGGGTGGCTGACCAGTGGCGCCCGGCGTCGTCGGACGAGGCCTACCACATCGTCAAGCAGCGGCTGTTCAAGCAGCCTGACGCCGCCGCGCTCGCCTCGATCGGAGCGACCGCCAAGGCGTACATGGAGATGTACCGCAAGTACACCGACGACTTCCCGCGTGAGGCCCGCGACACGGCGTACGAGTACCGCATCAAGCGGACCTACCCGATCCACCCCGAGCTGTTCGACACCCTCTACGAGGAATGGTCCTCGCTGGAGCGCTTCCAGCGCACCCGCGGTGTGCTGCGGCTGATGAGCACGGTGATCCACGCACTCTGGGCGGGCGAGGACGCCTCACCGTTGATCATGCCGGGTTCGATCCCGCTCGCCACCGCGAACGTGAACGCCGAGCTGACACAGTACCTCCAGGACTCCTGGAAAACGATCATCGACGCCGATGTCGACGGCCCGAACTCCGAACCGGCACGCATCGACACGGGGAAGCCGCTGTTCGGCCAGCGAGCACTGACCAAGCGGCTCGCCCGCACAGTGTTCTTCGGCGCCGCACCGACCATCGCACCCGGTTCGGTACACAAGGGCATCGGTACCCAGCGGGTGTTCCTCGGCACCGCGATCCCCGGCGACGTCCCGGGCAACTTCCACGCCGCGCTGACCCAGCTCGGCGACCGGGCGACGTACTTCTACTCCGGCTCTGGCAAGCACTGGTATGATCTTCAGCCCAACATCACCCGCACCGCCAAGGACCAGGCCGAGCGCCTCCACAAAGAAGACGTCTGGAAGGAGATCGTCACACGGCTACTCGGCCAGGGCCGCCTCAAAGGTGACTTCGCCGGCGTCCACGTCTGCCCGGAGAGCAACGCCGACCTCCCCGACACCAACGAGGCGCGCCTCGTCATTCTCCACCCGAAGTTCGCCCACAAGCGGGGCACCGAGTCGGCCGCCAAGGACTTCGCACAGAAGGCGACCGAGCACCGCGGCAGCTCCAACCGGACCCACCGCAACATGCTCGTCTACCTCGCCGCGGACGAGGCCCGGCTGGAGGAGCTCGACACCGCCACCCGCGATTATCTCGGCTGGAAGCACGTTCTCGACGATGAAGCCGACCTCGACCTGACTCAGAACCAGAAAAACCAAGCCGACCAGCGGCAGAGGCAGGCCGACCAGACCGTCACGGCCAGGCTCCTGCAGACCTTCACGTGGGCCCTCGTCCCGGCCCAGCCGGAACCGAACGCGCCGTTCCTCCTCCGCGAGACCAAGGTCGAAGGACAGTCCACCTCGCTCGCCGAGCGGGTGGCCCGCCGCCTTGGCAACGACGGCGATCTCTCGACGCGGCAGGCCGCGGCGACGATCCGCCTGGCGATCCTCAAGGTCCCGCAGATCTGGAAGGACGGCCACGTCTCGCTCGGCGCTCTGTGGGGTCTCTACACCCAGTACCCCTACATGCCTCGCCTGCGCGACAGGACGGTCCTCAACGAGGGCATCGTCGACCTGCCGATGATCTGGCAGACCGATGCCTTCGCGCTCGCCACCGGCTATGACGACTCGGCCGGCCGCTACATCGGACTTTGGACGCCCGACGACAAGGGCGCCGCACCGGCGGCCACCGACTCGCTGCTACTGGTGCGCCCCGACGTCGCCGCCAAGCAGCGCGCCGCCGAAGTCCCACCGGAGCCGGACCCGACGAAGACAACGGACGACGACGACCCTAAGAAGCACTTCAAGCCGGACCCAAACAACCCTGGCGTCCATCAGCGCAAGGTCAGGACGCGGTTCTACGGTGTGAAGACCCTGAACCCCGACAGGATCGCCCTTGATTTCAAGACCGTCGCCGACGAGATCATCACCAACCTCCGCCAGAACGGCACCGAACTCGTCGTGAAGATCGAAATCGAAGCCACGACGAGCGCCGGCTTCGAGGAAGGCCGGGTCCGCACCGTCTCCGAGAACGCGCAGACCTTGAAGTTCGACCAGTCGGGCTTCGAGGAGAGCTGAGCGACCTACGGTGATAACGATGCAGCCCGGTCGACTAATTGAAGCCTGCGACGCTCGGCTCTCTGCGTGGCTCGTTCGGTGCCTACTCCTCGGGCGGCAAGTCGAGTCGATCGCGATCGAGGACCTTGGACGCGCACCTGAGCTATTCGGGTTGCGCTCGCCCTCAGCTCCTTCGAGATCATCGACAGGAGTCTGTATGCACACCGTGGGTGTTGCCGGAACGGTTTTGGCGCTCAACAGGTGAACAGGAAATGCGATGCGCATCTTTGCGCTGTCCTGTTGAGCCCACCGCTCACTTCAGGCGTTCTGAAGCTGCCCCGGTTTCGTTCACAGGTAGGGCTTTGAACGGTTAAGCGATGAGAAGGGAAGTCCGATCGACGCCGGATTGACAGGATGGCGCGGGAGCAAGACCTGCTCCACCGGGCTCGCGCCGAGGATGTATTGCACTGGCAGCATCACCAGCGTCCGATCTCAGCAGAAACGTTGCGAAAGCGGCTCCATGTGGGTGCCCCCGCCGCTCGCAGACTCGTCGCGCAACTCCGCAGCGACACCCATATGCAGATCGAAGGCTCGGGGGATCGACCACCCAACGTTAGCTGAAAATCCCCCGAAACGATACTTAGTCGTTTTCCCGGCCATGTGGGTTGATTTCGCGGGAGCCGAATATCGGTGGAAGCACTGCACGGAAAATTGGCTACTGGAATTCTGGGGCAGGCACAGGGAGACCCCGCCGTCCGGCGTCGCCTTCATCAGCGGTTCCTCGACTCCTCATAACCGCACTCGTGCAATGCCGTTCCCGCAAGAGCGGGGTTGAAGCTCATCGCGATGGTGAGGTTTTCGCGACGCCGAGATACCTGGCCCGCCGGGAGCCTCCTTAGCGTCCGAAGTCCGCGCGCCGATGAAGGGCGGGTTAGTAGTAGCGTTGAGCCCCCCGTGAGAGCGCCCGTCGGAGCCGAGTGACGGGGCGGGCCTGTTGCGCGCGGCGTCCGGCTTGGATATGCCGAGCGGCAGCGTGTTCGCCCGTCAGAACGAGGCGGTCGTCGCCAGCTGCGACGGCAGCCTCGAAGGCACAGCCCTTCTTCATCGGAAAATGGAGGTGGTCAAGTGTGTGGATGGACAGGGCGTAGCTGAGTGGGCCGGGGACACCGAAGCCGCTAGGGGCCACGGTCAGACTGACGAACTGGGCCAGGATGCTCGCGCTGACGCCCGCGGCGAGGGCAGCGACGTTCTGCCGCTTGGGTAGTGCCTCGGGGCCTGCGCCGCTCATGTAGGCGGGATCGTCGAGCAGGCCCAGCTTGTCTGTCTGAATCTCGCCTGCGTCCAATTGTCTGTTGCAGCAGAGACAGGGTTGTCCTGGCAGCAGGACGTGGGTACGCCACGTCGCGTTCCTCATGGTGCCGTCGTCGAAGGTGTCAATACCGATGCCGCCGTCGATGACGGGTATCAGGTCGGCGTACGCGAGGGTGTTGAGCACGCCGCGAGGCCAAGGCCGGTCGACGCAGCTGATCACGATGTCGTAGTCCAAAGCCGCGGCGAGTCCGGCTGGGTCGCAGATGCTGGCATCGAGCTCGACAATCTGGGGGTTCGTGGCGGTGGCTGCTCGGACCATTAACCGTCTGGCGACCTCGACCTTGCTTCGGGCCAGCCGAACGTCTGTGGCGGTCGCGCCTACCAGCCGGTCGAGGTTGACGATCTCCACGCTGTCGAAGTCCATCACGCCGACCTGCACGAGGCCGGTGGCGGCGAGCCTCAGCCCAACATCCAGCCCTACACTGCCGACCCCGACCACGAGTACCCGGGTGCGAACGAGGCTGGCGTGGGTCTCCTCGCCCCAGGCTGAGACGGTGCGGTCCTGCCTACCGTTTATCTTCGGTGCCGGCCGGAGCTGGTCGTTCCAGGTGACCCGGAAGTGGTCACCCACGACCCGGACCGACTCACCGTGCGTCGGGACTCCCGCGGCATCCCACACACGACACGACCAGTCCCCGTTCCCGGCAAGAGTCATTCCGACCAGCGGCTTGCCGGTCACCTGCTGAACGAGGTGGGCGTAGGACCGCTCGGCGTCATGGTCCGGACGGGACATCAGCTGCCATCCCCGGCTCCCGGGGTGGGAGTGCAGCGCCACGACACCTCGACCGCGCGAAGCAGCCTGGGCTGCCGCCCGGACGAAGTAGTCGCCGGTGAACGACGCGTTGCCATGGACAGCTCGCTCGCCGCGCTCCGGTAGCAGCGCGGCGTTTACCAAGGCGGTAGTTCTGGTCGAGCCGGTGGAGGTCGCGTACGTCGCCAGGCACACGTCCTCCTGGCCGTCGGCTCGGAGGAGATGCCGGCTGAGCTCGTTGTCGATCGTGCCGGGCATCGCTACGGAGAAGGTCATGCCGCTTCCTGAAGAACGCTCCGGACGTGCGCCAGCCATGCCTGTGCCGGCTCCTCGGCGTCTCCCCAACCGGCGACCTGGCGGGAGTGCCGCACCCACCCGGGCAACGTCTCATCCATGTTGATGTTGGTGTTCGTCAGCGCCACCGTCGTGGGGAGGTGGATCCAGTGAGGCGGCACGGCAGGCCATGCTCCGAGTTCGGATACAGCTACTCCGGTCTCCACGTCGGTTGCCCCTGACTGGGTCGCCGCCGCGACTGTGAAGACGACGACCGAGGCTGTCACCGTCGTCTGGATGTCGCACCGGTGTAGACCGGCGATGAAGGCGTCGGCGCCCACGGTCGCGACGGCGGAGGTCATCAGGCGACCTCGGCTCGCTGCCGGATCGACACGAACTTCTCCCGCGGGTGCACCTCGACAGGGTCCGTGTCCTTGAACCGGTGGACGTCGCCGTGCCCGCGGACGACGGCGAGGTCGTACCCGTTCGGGTTCAGGCCGGCAAGGCGGAGCAGGTCCCCTGCCGTTCTGTGCCGATCGGGATCGACGTCGAACGGGCGGCCGTCGATCGTGATCTGCACGGTCCGGTGCCGCTCGTCTCGTGCTGCGTCGCTCGTCATGAGCGCCTCCTTGTCTCAGCAAAGCGACATCGCTTCGCTGTGGACGTGATCCTGGCACACCGATGCGGCGCTGCGCAACATCGGGGTGACGGGGCAGCCGAGCGCCGTTCGTCGGCTACCATCGCTTGTATGGGACAGCCCGGATCTCCTGCGGCCTCGGGTGCCATGCCTGAGGAGGAGGCTGGACAGTCGCGCCCGGCGGAGCGGCTCGACGCAGCGAAGCTCGGTGCGCTCATTCGCGATCACCGTGGTCGAAGATCGCTGAGGCAGGCTGCGGCCGAGGCCGGTGTCAGCGTGAGCACCATGTCGCGCGTGGAGGCGGGTGCACAGCCAGATCTCGCGTCGTTCACGGCTCTCTGTGCCTGGGTGGGCGTCTCACCGAGCCGCTTCTTCACCCCGATCGCCGAGCGATTGGATACCCCGGTGGAAGTCGCGATCGCGCACCTCAGCGCTGATCCACGGCTGGCACCGGAGCACGCGTCGAGCATTGCATCGGTAATTCGCCAGATGTACGACGCCCTGGCTGCCCAGGTCGAACCAAAGCGAAGTCTTGTAGCGTGCCACCTCCGCGCCGCGTCGACAATGCGACCAGGAGTCCCCGAAAGGCTCGGATCCATACTCGTCGACATCCACCACGAGCTAGAGAAGCGAGTCGAAAGCGGCCAGCTATGAGCCTACCGCGCGGATTCAAAGCCAACGCCGAACGCGAAGCGCTTCGCCTCCGAGCGGAAATGGGGCTGCGGCAGACCGACGCCCTTGACGTCAATACTCTCGCTACCCATCTCGGCGTCAAGATTGTAAGCGCTGGCGACCTAATAGAGATGTCGCGGCTAGAAGAGATCGAGCGTATTCAGACCTACTCGTTCTCCGGAGCCACGTTCGAGATCGGCGGTCGTCAATTCGTGATCACTAGCCCGCTGCGGACACCTGGCCGACGTGCCAGTGATATCGCGCACGAGCTCTCACACATCCTTCTCAAGCATGAACTTTCTGAGATGCGCGAGATTGACGGAATCCCGTTTCGTACGTGCCGGCCAGAGGAAGAGGAACAGGCCACAAACTTCGGTGGCACGCTCCTGCTCCCAAGGCCGCTGCTAGTTTCGGCGGCCCGGCAAGGCCTGACACACGCCGAGATCGCCGATCGGTACCAGGTGACTATCGAGATGGCACGGTTCCGGTACAATTCGACCGGCGTAGGACGTCAGGTCGGCCAGTTTCAAAGAGCGGCTGGTTAGCCACCGCTTCCGAGAGGCCGACACCACGCCCGTTCAACACAGCCAGGAAGCCGCACTCAGCGCCGTGTCGTCAGGTCCATCAATGAAGGACTGGGGAGCCACCGTCCCGAAACACGAAACACTGGAGAACTCGTCCCCGATAGTTGGGGCAGGAGAAGAAAGGTCGGACCGGCGGCGGATTGACAAGAAGGCGCGTGAGCAAGACTTGCTCCATCGAGCTCGCGCCGAGGATGTGCTGCACTGGCAGCATCATCAGCGTCCGATCTCGGCAGACACCTTGCGAAAGCGGCTCCACGTCGGTGCCCCCACCACTCTCAAGCTCGTCGCGCAGCTACGCAGCGCCACTCACACCCGGATCGAAGGCGATCAAGCGCCCGGCGTCGTCAGCTGAATTCCCTATATAGCTTCGCGGGCAGCTTGCCCACCAACCCGCGCCGGGCGGCCGGGCCAGCCGGACACAAACGCGCCGATCGGGAAATCTGAGGTTCCTTTCGCGCCTGGCGGGGCCGTGGAAAGCCTCGCCAGGCGCGGTGCCCATTGGCCTCGGGTGCGCTTAGAGCCATTTGGGCTGGCGGACACGGAGACCTCCTCTTGACTCGACATATGCGTCTGGGTTTCGGGTGAGAAGGTCGAACTGCTCCTTCAAGTAGGCACGCCGACCGGGCGCCATGTCGGCACAGTCATCGAGAGCACTAGGCCAACCAGAGATGCAACTATAGTCGTCGCCGGTGTTAATAAGGGTGAGGCTAGGCGGGACAGCAATGACCTGATAGCCGTCTTGCCTTTTGCGGACAGTGGAGTACAAGACGCTGTTCTTGGCTGGAGTGAGCCGGTCGAAGGACATCAGTCGCTCGTCCGGTCTAGCGAGTTCGGCGCGCTTCTCGCGCCTACGCGGGATATGATCGAAATTACTGCGACGACCATGAATAAGAACATAGCGGGGGGCGAGTTGGCGGCGAGCCAACATCGGCGGGACGTCATAGTATTCCAAGAAAGCAGTACGGTTGTGCCCCTTACTGAACCATGCTCTCCACTCCGCCAGCTGGCCATGCGCGTGTGTGAGATCACTATGGATCTCTGCGCGTTCGCCGTAGAACCAGGTCTTGTGCGGAGTTTCTATCTCGATCAGTATCGGGTACAGTGACGCGCTGTCAGTAGCGAGCCACATGAAATCCGGTTCCCGGTCGCTGAGGCCGGGAAGCTTCGGCTTGGCGATCACGGCCATCGGGTACGGAGGGTGTCCCGAGTCGCCATCCACGCTATGCGAACCGGGCAGCAACGATGGATGCCGTTCCAGGAATTCCTGGAGCAGACTCTCCTCGCGAGATTCCTCACTGTCGATCAAATCTTGCCAGCGCCGCGCGAGTGACTGGTTGTAGGAGATCCCATCGGGCCTGCCCGGTGATGTCCGTTCGTTCTCGGCAAGGTAGCCGGGCAGATAGCCGGCAAACGACCCGCGGAAGCCGGCAGCTGTGTCATCAAAGGTTGATTCGGCCACGCATGAACGGTACTCGTTGGTACTCGTCGACAACCCGCGATGGCGAGGAAGCTGTGCCCGCGCGGGCATGGCCGACTCCACGACCTGGAACGGTGCTCGCCTTGCCAAGGACAGCCCATGCTGATGGCCTCTCATCGGCGTCGCATGGGCTTAGGTTGGCCAGAGCCGCCAGATGATGTCATCGCGAAGCAGTTCCTTGAGGCCTGCCGGGTCCTCGGTCTGCTCGCTGGAGATACGGATGGTGTGGACACCGCACCGTTCCCAATGCCGGTCGCGGGTGTGGTCGTCGGCTCTGCGGGTGGTGCCGTAGTGCGCCCGGCCGTCGACCTCGACGATCGTGGCGCGGCCGTTGCCGATGACGACGAAGTCCGGCGTCCGTACGCCCGAGTCACGGAGCTTGGTGCCCGGCGACGGAAGCACAGCGAAGGTCCTTCGAGGCTGGGTGTTGCGCTGGAGCTCCATGAGGATCTGGTAGACCACGTGTTCGGCGCGACTGCCGAAGACGAGGCCGTCTTCCTCGGGGTAACCGCCCTCAGCACGTTCGCGCCTGGCCTGGTTACTTGGCGCTCGCTGCGCGTTCGTGGCGGCTTGGTGACGCCAGTCGGCCATGGGCGCGGGCATCGGCGACGGCGCGGGTTCGACGACGAACGACACAACATCGTCGCGGCCGTGGTGCGCGAGCACGGTCTTCAACACTGACCAGATTCGATTGTTGACGTCGCTGCTGAACTCGGCCATGAGGCGGGGGTCTACGGTCAGGACGGCTTCCGAGCTGGCTTCCGTCCAGTTGTCTCCGGGTGTTGGGTGGTAGTAGCCGCCATCAGGGCGCAGGGTCAGGGTCGCGGCCATGAGTAGGTTGTGGGCGCGGGTGTCGCCGCTGTCGCTGAGCAGGTGGACTACCTGGCCAAGGACGAGATCGAGCTTGCCGGCGTCATCGTTCTCGATCTTCAGGCGAAGCATGCGTCCCGGCCCGGCCAGCGTGCGGGTCGCGATGTAGACGGGCCTGCCGGAGATGAACCTGCTAGTCCGTAGTTGCCAGCCATCGGGGGCTAACAGCGTGTTCAGACGTGTGATGAGCTTCGCCGCCTGCTCGGTGTCTGGCTGGACCAGGGGGTGTGCCATCTCCGCCAGGAAGGCGAGCAGCACCTGATCCGGTCCATCAGCAAGTTGGAACCGTGGATCGTGGAAGACCCAGTCATCTTCCCAGTCGAGGTTGCCGAGCCGGTGCTGGCCGATGTCCCCAGCAGCGGTGGCATGGCGACGATCGTTCGAGGGCATCGCGTCGAGGTCGTAGAGCCGTCCCAGGAAGGTGATCTCGTCGAGACGTCCCCACCACGGCCCGGCCTCGTCCCGGAGGAAGTCAAAGAGGTCCCGGCGGGTGACCATGGTGATCTCGGAGGTCTGGGCCGTTCCAGGGGCCCCGGCAGCACCGGCCAGTTGTGGCATCTACCCAGGATGACACCGGCCACAGACATTCGCGGATCGGGGTTGCAGCGCGAACGCCGGTGCGGGGCAGGACCACCGCGCCGTACCCCGCCCTTGTGTGCGGCACAGTGGGGCTACAAGGGGTTCCCGTCGAGGGTACGCGCAATGTCGACGGCGACCATGAAATCCACCCCTCGGAAATATTCTTTTCTGATCTGCTCTGCGATCTTGCTGCATGCCGCGATGAGCATCCGTTCGCTGTTCGCATAGCCTTCATGAGGCTGCGAGATCCACACTTCCTCGATCTCGACACCGAAAGGTCGGCAAGCGCGGTCATGTTCAGAGACTCTCCTAGAAGGGCGGGATGTACGCCCAACCTTGACAGCGCCGGTATCGAATTTGATGACGTATATGTAGCCTGCTTTACCCCCAGGTAAAGAGCCGTGCTTCGCAACGATCGATCGCCAAGCTCGCACCAGAGGCGGAGGGTCATTGGCCTTCGCTTCGCCGTGCTTGGCATCGTAGATGGTGCGTCTGCGCTGTGCGGCTTCCCATGTCAATTGCTCGTGGGCGTCCTCATAGCCTCCGTACCAGCCTTCGCACAGGATACGAGCGAAGCCGGTGAGGATGGTGATTGCGCCCAGCGAGGCAGCGAGGCAGCGAGGCAGCGAGGCAGCGAGGCAGCGAGAACATAGTGGTCCACAAGCAGGAGGCCGGCAGCAAGAACTGCGGAAGTCAGCGACGCCGTCTGGTAGCCGAGGATAATTCCTTCCATCTTCTGCGGTGTGATGTGCCAGCCGGCATGGTCGGACGGCGAGTTATCCGACATCCAGCAGTCGTGGCAGCGCTCGCCCCACACTTTCAATCCACAGCGTGGGCAGTCACGGAGTTTGCTAGTCATCTATTCTGCTGCCATGACTGACGGCGAGGCGTGCAGGGGAATCGTGCTGCCGCGGACTGCGACATATGACCGTGGCGAAAATCAGTGTTCCAGCCAAAGACATGATTCCGAGCGCAGTGCCATGTAGTACTGAATTCGCGTCTTCCCTTTCGGCTAGCCATCCCACCGCGAACCAACTATACGAGCCGTGAAGGATGAGAACGAGCAGTCGGATGCGAATAGGAACGCGATTTTCTGCTAGCGCATCGAGCTTGAAGGTTGCGACAAGCGCTGTCGGCAACAGAGTGAACACTCCAACAAAAATGATTTTTCCGACCACGTCTCCGGTAAGTGAACCGATCCGGACGGCATAGACGCCTGTGACCGCCGTGGCGAGCCCCCATCCTAGCCAGGGCACAGGACGTGCCCAAATTGGCAACCGAACTTGGTCGCGCCTCTCTTCCATGTTGCTTGCCTCCGCACAATGTATGTGATCGTCACATTAAGGCCCCTCGTGAGCCGCACGACATCCGGATCGGGTCGCACCGTGCCGAAGCTCGGGATCGGATCGTCGAAGTTGGGGGCAAGACGGGGATCGGAGAAGTCGGCCAGGATCTCATCGAACTGCCGGTCGTTGATCCCCCCGAGGTCTCCCGGTGAGAGGTTCGGTTACGGTCGTGGTACCGCCGTGGCGCTGTCCAGCCGGCGGTGCAGGAACGACAGCGTCGAGAACAGGTCTAGGGCATCGGGCTCGGTGATGGTCCAGCCCGCTGTGGCTCGTGGAGTGTGGGCCGGTGGGTTCCGGAAAGTTCCGAACACTCCCTTGAGTAGGTTCGCGAACCCCTTGTGCTCACTGATCTCCGTTTCGGTACGGAATCCGTTGATCCGCAGGGGACCAGTCTTGACAGCGAAGCAGAAGTCGACGAGCTCGGCGCCGTCGAGGGGCGACCCGCTGAGCTGCCGCAGTCGCTCCGCGAGGCCCTTCGTGGCTTCGAAGACCGCGTGGAACAGCGACTTCCGGAGGATCTCCTCCTCGCAGTACCGGGTGACCTGCGGATGCACGCCACGGCGGGTGAGCTCGGTCCGTAGTCGCCCCGCCAGCGCGGCCACCTCGTCCAGCGTGGTCGCGGTCCGCGCGGGCGCCACCTTACCCGCGTCGCTGACCCGGCATCCGACCAGTGCAAGGGGTTCAGCCAGTCCATCGCGCAGAGCCTCGAACCTGGCTGGATCTTGTAGATAACGGCCAGGTGCCATCGCCTCGGTGATGAACCGGATGACGCAGTTGCTTGCCTGGTTTGCCTGCTGCTTGCTCATCAGCGCGGTCCACAGCCGGTCCCGTTTGCTGGCGCCCGGCTGGACGTCCGCGATACCGAGCATGGTGAGAAGCCGATCGATCTCTCTGCCCGTCAGTCCTGGCCAGTCCGTGCGGCCGAGGATGTCACAGATCCCCTCGACGACCGCCGGCGGCCACATCGGGTACCGGGTTCTCATCGTGCGCCCCCCGCGAACGTCAGCGTTCAGGGATCATCTTCGCAGATGCCTGGGACTAATTCCCTGACAGCCTGCACCAGCACCGCCGCCTACTGCACTTGACCTCGATGGTTCGGCCATCCTCTCGGGCCGCTGTCGGACCCGTTGTTGCGTCGACCTCGCTCGGGCGCTGCGCTTTGCCACTGGACACCCCGAGAGGAGCGGCCGTGCTATGCACTTCGCCATCGCGGAGAAGCTGCAACGGGTAGATGCGGCCCGCTGACCGCGTGTTGAAAGGGCACACACGGCGATGGGGCAGGGTGTGGTCAGGTCGGCGTTCCTAGACTGCGCCTCCGCGCAGGTTTGGCGGGCAGATCCAACTGGATCTCGCCGGCGGGCGGGATCTCCGGGGACGGCTCGTGCCTGCCGATGCGGGTCCAGTAGGCGGGCAGCTCCTCCCGCAGGACGTCGCGGAACGCGGCGCGCGCGTCGGGCAGGGCGATCGGGTGGCCGGCAAGTTCGGCGCACAGGCCGACCAGCGGCCAGGTGATCAGCGTGCCGTAGCGGGCGAGGTAGTAGCCGACCGAGTGCAGGGCATACTCGTCGGGGTAGTCGAGCAGGGCGTAGCCGAGCAGCTGGTCGAGGTCGATGCGGGACAGACTCATAGCCCGTGTGCCGTCCTTGCGGGGGCTGCCACCTTGGCCGGCCTTGATGTCCAGCAGAAGCCCGTCGACGATCAGGTCGGCGTCGGCGTGAAGGTCCTCGCTCCCGGCGAACGTGGGCCCGGATTCGCCTGGTTGGCCTGCCAGCGCGGGTAGCAGGGTTTCGCAGGCCAGGTCTCGCATGGCGATCAGGTCGGTGACCTCGTCAGCGGTGGCCAGTGCCGCCAGGTCGCGGGGGCCGGCGCCCTCCGTGAGCTGTATGAGCCGTGATCCGAGCAGCGCGGCGGGGTTGCGCAGGGGCTCGACGAGCAGCGCCAGTGCGTAACAGAGCCGGGCCATCCACGGGTCGGGACGGTCTCGCCATACCGCAGGGTCGATCGCGTGCAGGGTGAGTTGGTCGTCGACCCCACCCAGTGCGTACAGCATCTGCATCCCGGCGCGGGCCCACGGGGTCGGCCCGGCCCTCAGGCAGCTCCACACCGCCAGGTCTGGCGAGGGCTCCGGGTCGATCAGGAATCGGAGCCACCAGTCGATTGCTGCACCCTGTGTCCCGCCTGCCGCCCCGGAGGGTGGAAGCAGCCGGGCCGTTCCTGCCTGCGCCCGGTAGACGGCCTGGATCGGCTTGTGATGGGGGAACGTCTCCCGCAGATACCTCGTGACCGGGCTGTCAGAATCCCGGAGTTCTCCTACCAACGATGACATCCGTCATCACCTCCATGGCACAGGATGAACGCGAGGTGTGACAGAATTTGCCCGGACCGGCACAGACGGTCGGCAGCGTGATCCGGAGGGCGCCCTCAGGGAGGTCGTTGGCGAGGTCTGGGGGATCCGCTGATGCTGCGGTCCACGGACCGGGACGCGTGTCATCCTGTGAGCGGTCAGCCTTCATCCGTAGCCACGGGTGCCGGGTGCCGAGCGGGAGGACCAGCGTGGTGATCAGCGTCGAGTCGGCCCGGCTCGCGGTGCTCATCGACGCGGAGAACGCGCCGCTGTGGGCCGTCGAGCCGCTGCTGACCGACGTCGCCCGGTACGGGAAGGTGCAGATCAAGCGCGCCTACGGTGACTGGTCGGCGGGCTCGCTGAGCAGCTGGAAGAGGACCCTGCTGGAGCTGTCGATCCGGCCGGTGCAGGTGTTCGCCGCGGTCAAGAGGAAGAACGCGGCAGACCTGGCGTTGACGATCGACGCGATGGATCTGCTGCACTCCGGCTCCGTCGACGGGATCTGCCTGGTCTCCTCGGACAGCGACTTCACCCGCCTGGCCGAGCGAATCCGTGAGGGCGGTCTGGCCGTCCACGGGTTCGGCGAGGAGAAGAAGACGAACCCGGGTCTGCCCGCCGCCTGCGACACCTTCATCTTCGTCGAGACCCTCGCAGCGGCAGCGTTACCCACGCCTGCCTCGATGCCTGACCTGGCGCCCGTCCCCGCCCAGGGCGCCCCGCCGGCGCAGACCTCACCTCAGGCGGCGCGCGTTTCCGAGACGTCCGGGTCGAGCCCGGCTGCCGAAACACCGCGGCCCGCTGCCACCAGCCCGCCGACAAAGAAGAAGGCGAAGACCGCCCCCGTCGCGCTTCCCGTCCGGGCGACGACCGCCGAACTGCGTGCGGATACCGCGCTGGTCAGCCGGCTCGGTGAGGCGGTCACGACGAACCCCGGCCCCGACGGGTGGACTCATCTGGCAGCTGTCGGGTCAGCCATCCGCAAGCACCCCGCCATCGTCCTGAAGACCTACGGATACCGCCGGCTCAAGGACCTGATGGTCACCACCGACCTGTTCGAGCTTCGACAGGACGGCCCAGGCAAATCCGGCGCCGTGTACGCACGCGTCAAGTAGGCACGCGAGACCGCGCGACGGCAACCCGCCAGAGCCGCCACTGTAGGCGCGGACCGCCCTTGCTCCCGATGGGGAGGATCTGTATGTCCTTGTCCCGGATGAAATGGGAGGACCTGCCCATGACCGTCCGGCGGGCGGTGGAGGCCCATACGGGGCCTGTCACGGCAGCCTCGACGACCTCGGGCGGCTTCAACTCGGCCATCGCCGCCACCCTGCACACGCGGTCCGGACCGGTGTTCTGCAAGGGCCTCCCGATGGATCATCGGCAGATCGTCACGCAACGTCGAGAGCGTGAGATCAACCCTCACGTGGTCGGGCTGTCTCCTCGGCTGCTGTGGCATGTCGAGGTGGACGGGTGGGATCTGTCCGGTTTCGAGCACATCAACGGCCGGCACGCAGACTACCGACCGGGCTCCGACGACCTTCGCCTGATCGTCGAGTGCCTGCAGCGACTTCAGCAAGTCGAATGCCCGGACCTGCCGCTCAAACAAGCTGAGCAGCGCCTCCGTGGATATGTCACCGAGCCGGCCGAAGCAGAGATGTTCGCGGGCGACGCGTTGCTCCACACTGACTGGAACTGCGCGAACCTCCTGATCAAGGGCCGTGCCTACCTGGTGGACTGGGCGTGGGCGACCCGGGGCGCGGCCTGGCTGGACCCAGCGGGCTGGCTTGTCTGGCTCATGGCCGAAGGCGGGCACACCGCCGCCCAGGCCGAAGCGTGGGCAGGACGGATCCCGTCCTGGCCGGCCGCGCCCGCCGATGCCGTCGCCGCGTATGCCAAAGCCAACGCACGCCTGTGGGCCGAGATCGCCCAGGGCCGCCCGGATGAGTGGACCTCACGCACAGCCTCGGCTGCGGGCGCATGGGCGCTCTACCGTGCGCAACAGGACCAAGCGCGAGTGGGATGTTGAAGAATCATTGCCGGAAGGCAGGTAAGGACAGGACAGGCCGTGCGGGTTGCTAGCCTTCCAGCGTGTGGGTGGCCACCAGGATCTGCCCACTGGCGGCCACCGCGGACGGCCCGCTGGCGGCCCACTTCCTCACTCCGGGTGGCGGCTGCCGCCAAGGCGCTCGCGCTGGGAGATGACGCTCGGCGCCTCTGATCAGCTATGTAAAGTTCGCGTGGTGGGATCTCCGCAGACGCTCAGCGAAGCCGACCGACGTCTTGTCGCCGCATGGGCCGCCGATTGCGCAGAGCGGGTTCTGGGCCTGTTCGAGGCCGAAGCTCCACAGGATGACCGCCCTCGCGCTGCCATCGCCCGGACCCGGGCGTTCGCCCGGGGAGAGCTGAACACTGCCGAGGAAATCCGCCGTCGATTCGTGGGTGGCGTCGCTGCCGGTGATGTGAAGGCTCCCGCAGCAGCTGCCGCTGCCCGAGCCGCCGGTCAAGCCGTAGCCATCTGCCACATGGGCGCGCACGCACTGGGCACCGCCGCGTATGCAGCCAAAGCAGCCGGCCTGGCGGCCCCCGGCCGGCCAGGAGCCGTCAAGGACGAGATCCGCTGGCAGCTCAATCACATGACGGCAGAGGTCCGGGCCGCCCTGCGAGCCCTCCCGCCTGTCGGCGAGAATCGGTCAGGTCCTCTCGGGCCCGGACTCCTCACATCAGGCCAACTCGGCACGATCATTCGCGACCTCCAAGCCGGTCTTGCCCTGCCCGACCAGGACTGCCCGAAAATACGGTCGTTGTAAACGTAGTGCGATCGGCGGCCTTCAACCCCGTCGCACCATCACTCAGCGTGGCCGTCGCCGACGACTTGGCCACCTGCAGGCAGTTTCCGCTGGCCACCGACACCAGCGCCCGACAGCCGCTTTCCACGGCTTCTGTGGCAGCGCTGGGCCCGTGGTGTCAACCACCCCGGCCATGACGATCAACGGAGAGCTATCCCGTGATCCCGCGCCCTGCGGGATCACGGGTCGGCGTGTGTGGATCAGCTGTCTGCTGGCGTCAGGACTCGCTCAAGGAAGGCGTCGTAGCTTTCGGCGTCGAGCGTGCCGTCCAGGGACAGCGCGGTACGGATCGACTCCTCGCTGACGGCGCGGGGAATGCCGCGTCGTTCTGCTTCGCCGATCACCGAGGCGATGGTGGCGGCGGCGAGGGCGGGGCGGTGGCGGATGAGCCAATCGAGCATCCCGGCGATCGGGCGGTTGATCCCGTAGAAGGTGGGCTTGTATATGTCGACGCGGCTGGCGGCGCTGGCGTCGAGCTCCCTGCCGGTCGTGAACTCGTCGAGGATCGCGTAGCGGATCGTGATCGACAGGTCGGCCATGGGGACCAGACGCTCACCGGTGAGGTCGGCCGCGACAGACCAGCCGAGGTCCTCGGCGATGTCACGCACGGCCGCCTCGCTACGCCAGCGCAGTGCCCAGCGCCGGCGCCGGTTCGGGTTCTCCCACAGGCCCGACATGAATATCCGGACGTAGCGGTTCCAGACATCGATGATCCCCGGGGGCTGCGTCGCGTCGCCCCGGGTCGCCTGGATGGTCTCCCTGACGCCGTCGTCCGAGCGGCGCCGCCGCTCTGCCCAGTCCTCGGCGACTGGTCGCGACCACACGCTGCGCCCGCCCACGGTGGCCTGGGGCAGCGGGACGTCGCCCTCGCCGCGGGCGATGTAGGCGCGCAGGGTCGATGCGGCGATCCCGCCGATCGTGGCGAGTTCGGCCTGGCTGACCAGCTGGTCGCCGGTGATCTCCGGTGCGGCGAGGCGGACCACGCACTCCGCCAACGGCCGGGCACCGCCACGGCGGTACCCGGCCCAGCAGGCGAGTTCGTTCAGCCACGGGGCGACGAGCCGCGCGGGATCGACGCGGCCGGTGTCCGCGTCGACGTCCGCCACGGCGAACACCTGCCCGCGGGCGGCATCCCCGCCACCGGCGAGTAGATCGGCCGCGCTGACGGTCGTGGCCCCGGGCACCGAGCGGCGCACGTAGGTCTCACCCGCCGCGTCCCACACCTGCGCCGGCCGGTACCAGCTGTCGCCGTCCCACCAGTAGCCGCCAGCGCGGTACAGCAGAGCCGGCCCCCAGTAGGTCATGTGCAGGGAGGAGGCGTCGTCGTCCCGGTAGAGCACCACCGACCGCCCGTGGTCAGGATGCCAGCGCACGATCCAGCACAGGTCATGACGGCCCGGGTCGGTCGTGAACGCCACCCACCCGCCCTCACGGACCCGGTCCTGGCGACCCCACGTCTCCCCGCCCGGATGACGGCCCACCGCCGAGATCCCCTTCGGGTCGTCCACAGGGATGTGTGCGTCGTCGACGAACGGCAGATCCGGGATCGGGTGATCCGTCCGCAGGCCGTTCGCCACCGCGTGATACCGATACATCTCCACTGCTGTACGCTCCCGCCCGTAGCGCTGTCTTATCTACAGCGTAAACGGCGGAGGTGCACAGCAAGTTCCCACTCGTCGGGGTCCATGCTGGATTCCTGAGCGTCAGAGCCGCGGCGCTGATCGACCTGCACGGGGTACCGGGCGCCGGGGCTGGGGGGCGTCGAGGCCTTCGCCACGGGCCAGCCGTGAGCTACGCCGGCATTGCGAAGGACCGCCGGACTGAGCCAAAGAGGGACACGCAAGACCACCTTCACCACTTTTGGTACATGTGATGCGACTATGTGTCGTATCTAGTTGATCTCGTCATCCGCCGGGAATCTGACGGCGTGCTGTTGGCCGATGTGGAGGTCTGGTGAGCCGGGGAGTGGACTCATCTGTACTGCGGCTGGTGCACTACACACCCGCCGGCGTCGCGTCGTACCAGGCGATGGATGCGGGACGGTCCGCGCTGGAGGCTCTGTCACGGGTGGTTCCTCGGCTGCTGACCCCCAAGACGTACACCGCTCGCATCATGGCTGCGGACACGGAGAAGCTCCCCGGCGTCGAGGCGCTGCTGTTCGGCCTGGCCGAGGCCCGGGAGGTGCACATCGTGGGGGGCAGCTGGCTGGCGCAGCAGATGCGCGACCTGCTGCGCGCCGGGAGGATCCCGGGCTGGAATCTGCACGAACTGCCGGAGACCACGACACCGGTGTTCGCGCTCTTCCCGCTCCTACCGGCGGTCACGGTCACCGCGTTGGAGAAGTGTCCGTTCGCCACGGTGGAGGAGGTCGCCGCAGCGCCGGACGAGGGTCTACGGGAGCTTCACCGTCTCGGGGCGAAGGGTGTGGCCGCGATCCGGGAAGCCTGTGCCCATCCGGCGGTGCGGGAGTTCACCGGCCGGCCGGCGGTGTTTCCCGATCTTGCCGATGCGCCGCCGCCGTTCGGGGATCGGATGAACGTCGCTCACCAGATCCGCTACCAGGGGTTTCTGGACGGTCTTCTGCACCGGTCGTTGCCGCAGGCCGCTGTCGACACGATCATCAGGTCGATCGACGGCGAGCCGCTGCCGTCCGCCGACCCGCTGGTGCTGATGCTCCTAGAGACCGCCGGCGCGACAGACCTTCTTGCCTACTACGCGAACACGCACGGCCCCGCGGCAGCCGAGACCAGCGCGCCGGGCCGCAACCCCGAGAAGCCCGCGCTCCCGGCGTGACCACGGACCGCGCAAAGTCGGCCTTGACCTGTACAGCTGGCCGCCCTCCTCCACACTCGTGTTCGGATCAAGCACCCGCACCTGGCCTCCATCTCGATCGCCTTGCTGCCGGCGGCGAGCGGGTGAGTGCCTGACCGAGCTCGGGGCCTGAAGTGCCGCATACCTGTCGCTGGGCCCAAAGGGTCAGGCCCGTTCGCCTGCAATGTCCTTCCGGTTTGGGCGCTGGAGGCAGGCTCCGGCATCGATGGTGGTCGCGGCCCGGATCAGCATCCAGGCGAGGGCCTGCGCTTCCTGCGCGGTGAGGCACTCGAAACCGCCGCGGGTGGGCGCACAGTCACCGAAGTCGGCGCTGATGATCGCCGGGTGGACGGTGGACGCCGTCACGTACTGTTCGACCCGCACGCGCAGGGGGCCGGTCACCGCGGACCGCAGCCCAGGTATCTCCGGGATGTCGATCTCCGCGATCTCCGCAATGTGATGGTCGCCGGGGCCACCGGGTTCGGGACGGAGATGGCCCTCTGGAAGCTGGCACCACGCGGGGCAGGAGTCGCTGGCGGTCACCGGATCACCCGCCGTGTCACGACGCCGCTGCCCGCGGAACGCATGCCGAGAGGGGTGTGCCAGACGAGGCGGAGGTTCCGTCCGGCCACTGCGAAGATCCTGACGGCGTCCTCCTCGTGGGAACACGACGCGTGAAGGGTCGCGCCACCCGCGATGACAAAGGCGTGGTCGTCGAACTGGAAGCCCCAGCCGAACACCGCGTCCTCCAACAGACCGACGTCCTGCTCGACGAGCGCGAACACGCGGGGTGCATGTCTGGCGATAAACGACTCCAGGACCCCGGGCACATCTTGGAAGTCTCCGAGCCAGGCAACGTCAGCCCGGAGTTGATCGTCGGGCTCGGCACTGAACTCAATGGTCATGCGGGTCGGTCCTTTCCATTTACGCGCCGGGCGGGCGAACGGAAACCGTCACACCATCGCCCGGACAGCGGCCGGCCGTCATTCCCTCCACGACGAACGATGTGCTCGCGCGGCATCGTTCACGTGACCTGGGCGAATGCGGAGACTGAGCGCCATCTCTTCGTGGGCGCTGCACACGCCGCGCGCACGTCTACAAAGCGAGCGCGGCCGGATGCGCCTATCACCTACCGCCGCGGACGTCCGGACCGGCTGCCGGCAGCGGTGTCCGTGCTGGCAGCATCGTGAAGGTGCCGGACGATGCGGTGGCAGGATCGGCGACGACCACGCTGGTGGTGATCCGCGGCAACTCGGGAGCGGGTAAGAGCTCGGTCGCGCGGGCGCTACGGGCACGAGCGGGGCGTGGTGTCGCGCTGGTGGAGCAGGACTATCTGCGCCGGGTGGTGCTGAGAGAACGGGACGATCCCGGCGGGTTCGCTCCGGCACTGATCGATCGGACCGTGCGATTCTGTCTTGATCACGGCTTTCACGTCGTGCTGGAGGGCATCCTCGCCGCGGCCCGCTACGCGACCATGATCAGAGGACTGCTTGGTGCGCATCGGGGGCGGAGCTTCGTCTTCTATCTCGACGCGTCACTGGAGGAGACGCTGCGACGTCATGCCACCCGGCCGCAGGCGGCTGAGTTCACAGGCGAGGACATGCGCAGCTGGTACCTACCCCGTGATCTTCTTGGGGTAGACGGCGAAGAGGTGGTCCCGGAAAGCTCCGCGCTCGAACAGACGGTCGCGTTCATCGGAGGCGCCGCTGGACTCGTACCCGCGTCTCCCAGCCGGTCGGCACCAGGCAGTTCTGCCCCATGAATCTCGCGGCGGGCGCGGGTGTTGCGGGATTTGTGGCGTGCCGCTCCAGACCAAGCACCGGATTGGCGCAGCCAATAATGCTTCCGCCGGTGGATGGTGTGTGGCTCGGCGGATCGCGACGTTCTCACCGTGCCGCCGACCGCAGGCGAGCCGGTCAGCTGGGTCGACGCGGGAGGCCTAGAAGATCGGCTTCGGATTCGTAGAGGTCCTCGAAGGCGCGGACCGCCGGATCGGCGCGAAACGCGGCGAGGCGAGCGCGCAGGTGTTGGACCCGGTCGGAGGTGCGTGCTGATCCTGCGCGTGCGTCGAGGCGGACGACGTGTGTGGCTTCCTCGACGGCGCGGTGGAGATCGCCTGTCTGCAGGTATGCCTCGGCGAGCCAGGAGCGGTAGAGGGCGGCTTCGCGGGCGTGGTCTTCGTCGCAGCGGGCGACCGCGTCGACCAGCAGCGGCTCGGCGCGTTGCGGGAGGCCGAGTTCGACGTAGCAGCGGCCGGCCATCACCTGGATCTCGTTGTCGTCGAGCCAGTACACCCAGGTCGGTTCGTCGTCGGGGCGCCGCTGATCGTAGTGCCGCTCCACTGCGGCGAGCGCTTTCTCCGTGGCGGACCGGTCGCCGGCTTTCGCGTGTGCCCAGGCGATCCGTTCGTACAACAGCGCCAGGGTGGCCGGCGTGGCGGAGTTCTCCGCTCCGTGCAGGGCGGTGCGGGCCAGCAGGACGGCGGTGCGTGGATCGTGCTGGTTGGCGAACTGGTAGCTCAACGTCGAGATCAGGTTGGCCGCGACCGGGCTGTTGCCCGCGGCGTGCGCGGCTTTCACTCCGTCGAGGTAGAAGCGGCGCGCGGCCTGGGTGTGGCCGGCGTCCATCGCGACCCAGCCGGCGAGCTGGCAGAGCTCCGCGATCGCGGACTGAAGCCGACGCCCGAGGTGCTCGTCGTAGGTCGCGTCGTCGAGCACGGCGGTCGTGGCGGCGAGTTCCCGCGCGACCAGCTCGTGCAGATCCCGGCCGCCGACGAAGTCGTCCAGGCGGCGCAACTGCGCGACCCGGCCTTCCACCGTGCGGGTGAACGCCTCGCCGATCCGCCTTCCCGTGCGGGTTTCCACGACCTGTGGTGGTTCGGTCACCAGCCACTCGTGCGCGCGGCGCAGCGCCGTGTCCGCGTCGATGTCCGCCATGGGGTCGCTGCCAGCGGGCGCGACGGAACCCGTCCGGACCGGAAGGGCGGGTACACGCGCGTGTTCGGCACGTACCGACTCGGGCTGCGGTCGCCGGCTGCTGATCGCGGTGGCGCTGTGTGCGGAGCCGTCCTGCGCCGGCGGTGGGAGGCCCTTGCGGATCTGCGCGATGAGGAGCAGGTCGTCATGGGGCATCTGTTCGCGGTCGTCGAGATCGATGAGGTTGTGGATGCTGGTGCCGTAGACCTCGGCGAGCAGCGCCAGGAGTTGGGACTGGGCCGGCGGCGCAGGGGCAGCGGCCAGTTCTCCAGCTCGCTGAGGCGCGGGCCGGTCATCGGGGCTTTGCCGTGCGGGTCAAGGCCGGCGCGGGCGGCGTGAGCGTTGATACGGCCTGCGGCCTGTTGCTGGGTCCAGCCGTGCGCGATCCGGTGCGCGGCGCGGGGACGGTAGTTGTAGCGGCGGGCGAACTCGATCGCGATCTCGTCGTGAGACATGCCCACCGCGCGCATCCGCGCCCGCAACTCGTCCTGCTCGACGCGATGGCTGGGCGTGGCCACGACGGTCGTGAGCCCCTTTCGTGACAGCGTGTGATCCCGCGATTCCGGCGGCATGTCCACGGTAGTCGATCGATCACGCCTCGGGGAGGCGAGGTCGGTACCGCTGCGAAGCGTTTGCTGCTCCCGTGAGTGTTTTCCCAGCTCGCATGGGGTCGGGAGAGACGAACGGCTTCTTCGTGTCCGGGGGAATGACCGTCTGCGCGGTCGGGGCGATGGTGTAACGGTTCCGCTTTACCTACTGTCAGTGAGGACCGTTCCCATGACGTGGATCGGCACCACGCGCCCCGGCCTTCCCCTTGGCCCCAACGCCACCTACGCCGACCGACCGGCAACGCGGCACCGGCCGAACAAGGGCTGCCTCGGGACGGCCCGATGGTCGCAAGGGCGTTCCTGATGAGAACGACGGACTTCGCCCTGAGGGGACCTGAGGATCCGGATGGGGCAGGGGTCAACGACATCGTCCTCAGCAGCGTTCACAACCTCGCGTTCGTGCACGACACCGCCCGCTCCCACCTGTCCCGCCCGCGCCCCCGCCACACGAGTGCGAGACCGGCCCCGCACCCCCAGCCGGAGAACCGTATGACCACCGCCCTCGCCACCACCCCACCCGCAACCCCCGAACCGCCTGACCCCCCGTTGCCGCACCGAATCTGGCACTACCCCGCCGACCCGCCATCCGCCCCCAAGGCCCGCCACCACGTGACGGCCCAACTCGGGCACTGGGGCCTCGGCAGCTTGGCCGACACTGCCGCCATCGTGACCTCCGAGCTGGTCACCAACGCGCTCGCTACCAGCCACCGCGCCTGCCAGGACGGGGACGACGACCTGACGTCGCAGATCGCGCTACGCCTGACCTACAGCCATCAGGATGTGATCGTCGAGGTGTGGGACGGGGGCACTGGTCGCCCGACCCGCCGGGCCACCGGCCCCGACGCGGAGGACGGCCGCGGCCTGCACCTGGTCGCCGCCTTGTCACGCGACACCGGCCACTACCAGGCCCGCGTCCGTACCGCCGTCGGCTACCGACCGAAAGGCAAGGTCGTCTGGGCGGCACTGTCCCACAACGCCCCACCCGTCGGCCTCGCCCCGACCGTCCTGGCCGGGGATCTCCCGCGACGTGCCCCGTCCTCCGGCCCTGCCGAGACCGCACAGGCCCCGGACGTCTTCGACCTGGCGCTGCTGCAACGAGTACGCGACGGCCTACGCAACCTGGACGACTGGACACACCACAGCCACGACGGCCACCGCATCCCACCGGCCTAGAACAGGAGGCAGCCCGTGACCGCCCCCGCAGACCGTTCCTGCCCATCTTGGTGCAAGCAGCCCGCCGACCACCTGTTCGTCGAACCCACCGGCCCCGGCGATTACCACATCTCCGAGTTCACGGTCATCGACCTGCCACAGATCCCGGGCCTGCGGGACACCACCGCGATCCAGGTGGCGGTCGAGCAGTACGTCACCGCCACGACCATCCATCAGCCCATGATCGCCATTGGGCTCGGCCCTGACGGCGCGGACAACGAAGCCCTCACCCCCGACGAAGTCGACGCCCTCACCGCCGCGCTCACCCGCGCGGTCACCCAGGTCCGCACCGTGCAGACACACCCGAACCGGACCAACCATGATCCCATATAGCACGCCTCCCGGCGCGCCCCGGCCCAGCGCTGTCGCAGGGCCGCTGGCGCCCCACGCCGACGCCCACAGATCACGCACCCACTCGGCGGCGGCGCTCCGATCGCCCGAACCACGGGACATCGGGCCCGGCGTCGTCCCGCCCCCACCAGGCCGGCACACGGCGCACGATCGGTACCGATGGCGGTCACCGCGCACCTGCTCCTGATCGACCAGACTGGAAGGATCTTGTTGCAGCAAACGGCGAATGGCCAGTGGGGCCTACCCGCGACCGTGCTGCGCTTCGAGGTCGCGCCCCAACGACACGTCATCACCTTCGCCGGAAGGGATCTGGGGATCGAGGTCGCCGAACGCGGCCTTCTGCTGGCTCACGTCAGCGCGCACAGAACCACCGAGCACGCCGCGGTACGCCTGGTCTTCAGCGTCGGCGTGTGGAACGGCGAGGCTGCCCGCAGCGCTCGCCGTCAATGGGCCTCCCCCGGCAAACCCCCTGAGCGGATGGCCTCGTGGGACGCCCAAGCATTGCCGATGCTCCTCACGGTCACGCCTTACACCGAAATCGGCTGGGACAGCCCAGACTGACCCGTCCTACCGTGACACTCCTTGATCATGATTGCCTGTCGAACTCCGCCGCGCCGGCCCGCAGGTCTGCGCCAGGAGGACGCGCCGCCCTCGTGGTCCTTCCTGATGAAGCGCTGCACGGCCTGGTAGTCGTGCCCGGCGCCATTCCGTCCCTCGACACCGAAACCGGCACCAATGACACCCCCTCACGCGGTCCCACCCGCGCTCCGTCCCATCGTCCTGCTCGCACGGATGCGCGATCTCCTCTCACCCGCCGAGCTGGCCGCCGTACTCGCCACGCTCACGCCACCCATCGACCCGGCCGGCGCGGCCTGGACCGACCTGTGCGCAGCCCTGGACACCTACGAGCGCGCAGCCGAGCACGGACTGGACCTTGACGAGGCCCGCTACCAGGTCGATATCGCCGCCATGATCCTCGACGGCAGGGCGACGACGGTCGTCCCAACAGCTGTTCAACGAAAGGAGCACCGGCATGCCCACCAGGACGGACGATCACCACGACCGCTCGGCCCCGGTCGACGAAGACCTCGAACCCGACGAGGAACAGCGACGCGATGAGCAGATGGGATCATCGCTGCCTTTCGGTGGCCGCCTGCCCTCCTGGGTGTTCCTGATCGCCGCCGCGCTCTCCCTGGCGCTCCTCGTCGCCCTACTGGTCACACCGCTCACCCGGACCTAGACAGCAGCACCCCCGGCGTTCCGGAAGCCGGCAGTCGAGCCATCCTCCCCGCGCCGACTCCAGGTGCGCGATCGGGCGCATCGACTGTTCCGGCTGTCCCAGGACCGTCGCCTCGTCACCGGGCCGGGCACTCGCTGGCCGCGGCGTGGCGCAAGGGCCGACGGTTTGCAGCCCTCGTGGACGAACGTCCGGCTCCGCGTCACGGTGAACGAGCAGCTCAGACCCGTGATTGCAGCGAGAAAAACGTTCCCTTTGCCGGGAATGACCATGTCCATCCATTCGGATGATCATCCTTTTGTTCTGCCTGCCGGCGAAAGGTAGGTACCGCCCTCGACTCCAGGAGTGACCTTGGCCGCGCAGCGCCTGTCCGAGGCAACGCACACGAGCCGCAGCGCCGTCCGCGCCCGCGGACACAGCGAGCCGGATCTGCTCGTCGTGCGCCGTTACTACCAGCCCGGCCCTCATCCCCGCCGAACCTCCGCGGTCGACACTGTCATACTCGCCGGCGCCCGCGTGCGACCTGGGCAAGACCTGATCGCCCTCAACCCAGCGCCGAGGCTGCTATCCGGTGCGCTGTCGGCGGTCTGCCCCGGTGGCAGCGTCACGCTCCTGGCCCCGGCCCCCGCAGCGCTGGCCCAGATCCGACCAACCCCGGAGAACCGCTACCGCTGGGGGTCCGTGTGGGACGCCACCGAGCTGCCTCTCCCCGGCGCCAGCGCCGACGCCGTGATCGGCCGCACCGTCCTGGCGCCCCTCGGCCATCCCCGCCGCGTGCTGATCGACATCGCCCGCGTCCTGCGACCGGGTGGACGGCTGTCACTGTGCGAACCGTTGCTCGGCCAGCGCAGTCCGATCGGCCTCGACGGGCTGAAGCAGCACGAGCTCACCCAGGCCGCGAAGGTCCTGGCAGGCGTCCAGCCCGCCGCCCATGCGTTCACCGTGCCCTACGCGGTCGGCAACGCCCGTCTCGCCGGCCTCACCCACATCGAGCACCTCACCGACACCGTCACCACCAGGCTCACGGGGGTGGCCGCCGCCGAGGCGGCACTGCACGCCCCGGGCCCGGCCGGCGAGTCCGTCTACCAGGCGATCAACCGCAGCCTGGGCGCCGCCTTTGCCCGCCGTTACGCCGACGCGTGGCGCGCAACCGCGCGCCGCCGCCCCATCGTCCTGACCACCCCGATCGTCTACCTCATCGCGGTCAAGCCAGACACCAGGACATGACCGCTGGACACCGCTCCGCCGTGCATTGCGCGTCCTCGTGGACCGCACCTTCACGCATCTGACACCCGTTCGGGAGCCCACCGATGTCCGATTTCCCGCCGCCCACCTTCGACACCACCAGGCCCCACCCGGCCAGGGTGCGGAACTACCTCCTCGGGGGCAAGGACCACTTCCCGGTCGACCGAGAGTACGCCGACGCCCTCACCACGATCTTCCCGAACATCGTGGACGTGGCCCATGCGTCCAGGGAATTCCTGGTCCGCGCGGTCACCTACCTGGCCGCCGACGCGAACGTGCGGCAGTTCCTCGACATCGGGCCGGGCCTGCCGGTGGAGAACAGCACCCACCAGATCGCCCAACAGGTCGCACCACAGTCACGCATTGTCTACGTCGACAACGACCCCCTCGTCCTGACTCACGCCCGCGCGTTGCTCGTCGGAGCCCCCGAGGGCGTCACCGCCTCCATCGATGCCGACCTCCACGAGCCGAAGGTGATCCTCGAACGCGCGGCCGAGACCCTCGACTTCACCGAACCCGTCGGCCTGATCCTGACGGCGGTCATGGGGCTGGTCGTCGACCTTGACGAGGCGTACACCATCACCCGCACCCTGCTGGACGCCCTGCCCTCGGGCAGTTACCTGGTCCTGGACGACGGCGCGGCTGACCCAGACAACGAGCAGATCCTGAACATGCAGACGTTGTCCGACGACTACGGATATCGATACACGTACCGGACAGAGCAGCAGATCGCCGGCTTCTTCGACGGCCTCGACCTCGTCGAACCAGGCATCGTGACCCCCACGCACTGGCGACATACCCCTGAACCGGACAGCCCCGCCGTGCCGTTCGAAGCGTGCGGAGTCGGACGCAGGCGCTGATCGCTTGACGAAGCAGCTCGCATGTCGCATTCAGGGAGAGACTGCGGGGTCTGAGCTTCCGTGCTGGAGGGACGACGGAACGTGGCGCCAAGGCTTGCCGATCCTGCCGAACGAACTGGCATGTTCGCGCCGAACAAACGCGACCAGCCACAACAGTTCTCGCAGGTCAGGTGCCTTGTAGAAGCCGAAGAAGATGTTCGCGGTGGGGGGAATGACTCACCTCGTGATGCCAGGCATCGTAGGGGCGCGCCGCACCAGATCCGCCCACACCAGAAAGATCGCCAGTGCCGTAGAGTCGACAGATCGTCACACAAGGTTGTCATTCGAGCGAGGAGAAGCCTGGTGTCCACCTCCACGAGCGAGACCCCCCAGGAACAGGCAGATGATGTCGCTCGCCTGCGCGAGGAACTCATCCGGGAACTGCATGAGCTGGAGGCGATCGTGACGCCGGAGGTGGAGCGGGCGGTACGGACGGTGCCACGGCATCTGTTCATCCCCGAGATGCGAGTGGAGGAGGCGTACGCCGCCGAGCGCCACTACGTGACGAAGAAGGACGAACTGGGGGTCAGCATCAGTTCGGTGTCCGCCGCGCGGATCCAGGCCATGATGCTGGAGCAGGCCCAGGTCCGCCCCGGGATGCGCGTTCTGGAGATCGGCTCGGGCGGCCTCAACGCCGCGATGCTCGCCGAACTGGTGGGCGAGACCGGCCAGGTCACCTCGATCGACATCGATCAGGACGTCATCGACCGGGCAGCCCGGCTCCTACCCGCGGCGGGCTACGACGCCATCAACCTGCTGCGCGCCGACGGCGAGTTCGGCGCACCGGAGCGCGCTCCCTTCGACAGGATCATCGTCACCGTCTGTGCGGCCGACCTGCCCCCAGCCTGGAGTGACCAGCTCGCCGAGGGCGGCCGGCTCGTCGTCCCGCTGCGGATGCGCGGCCTGACCCGCTCAGTGGCGTTCGAGCGGAAGAACAACCATCTGGCGGACCGTGGCTACGAGCTGTGCGGCTTCGTGCCCATGCAGGGCATCGGGGAACAACGCGAACGCCTCGTCCCGCTCCACGGCGACGAGGTGCGCCTGCGCCTGGACGACGACCAGCACGCCGACGGCGACGCCCTGGCCGCCGCGCTGACAACGCCGCGGAGGGAAGCATGGTCGGGAATCACGGTCGGGAAAGGCGTCAGGTTCGACGGCCTGTACCTGTGGATGGCCATGAAGCTGCCCGAGTTCGGGCTGCTCGCCGCGACGAAAGCCGCCGTGGATTCCGGCCTGGTCGCCCATTCCTGGGGGCTGGGAATCCCGACCCTTCTCGACGGAGACAGCTTCGCCTACCTGACCTACCGCCCCACCGATGAGGATCGCGAGCAGTTCGAGTTCGGCGCCTACGGGCACGGACCCCACGCCGAGATGACTGCCGAAAGGCTGGCCATCCTCATCAGATCCTGGGACGGCACCAGCCTGAACGCCCGCATCAGCGCCCACCCCGCAGACACTCCCGACGAGTCGCTGCCTCCCGACGCACTCGTGCTCGCCCGACGCCACAGCCGTATCGCGATCACCTGGCCGTCCCCGCCGCAGACCACCGCAGCCAATCACTGGCCGTAAAGAAGGAAAGGAAGCACTCCGATGCGCCTTCCCACCGCCACCGAGCGGTCGAGGACGACCCGGGAAGCGCAGGTCCGGGAGGGGGATGAAGCATGAGTAGGCACAGTCTGCGGGCCGAGCAGGATGAACTGCGGGCACGGATGCGCGCGGCCGGCATGTCCCACGACGAGATCGCGATCGAGTTCGCCCGCCGCTACAACTACCGTCCCCGCGCCGCCCACCGCGTCGCGCACGGCTGGACCCAGCAACAGGCCGCACGCCACATCAACGCCCACGCCGCTCGCACCGGCCTCGACCCCCACGGCACCGCACCCATGACCGCCCCCCGATTGTCCGAGCTGGAGAACTGGCCACTGCCAAACAACCGTCGCCGACCTACCCCCCAGCTCCTCGCCCAACTCGCCGAGGTCTACGACACCAGCATCCACAACCTCATCGACCTCGACGACCGCGAACATCTCACCCCCGCCGACACACTCCTGATCAACGCCACACGCCGAGAGGCTCGATCGACGCCGCCGGCAGAATCCCCGGCGGCGCTGTCACCGCCCGCGGTTCCCGGCTCCAGACCGCCGGCTGGTCCGGGCTTCGAGTCGGGATATGGCGGCGTGCCCAAGAGACTGCGTCTCGATGCGTCTGCTGGGAACATCGAGAGGGTGGATGCTCTCGGCCGCCGCGGGTTCACCCGGCTCGCCGGATCGGTACTCGTGGCGGGCCTGGCAGGTACCGGCCGTGCCCGTCACGTCGACCCGGCGCTCGTCTCCTACTTCGACGGCCAGCTGAAAGGCCACTACCACGCGGACATGCTGCTCGGCTCCGGCGCGCTGATCGGCACGGTCGCCTCCCAGTTCGAGGTCATCGTGCAGCTGGTGGACACAGCGGACGGAGCGACCCGCCAGCGCCTGGCGAAGGTCGGCTCGTCGTTCGCCGCGTTCGCGGCCTGGCTGTGGCTGGACGCTGGCGATCCAGTCGCCGCGATGCGCTGCCACGACGCCGCCCTGGAGCTGGCGCACCGCTGCGGGGAACGCGACGCCGTGGCCTGCGCGCTGGTCGACCGGGCGATGGCCTTCACCGACCTGGGAAACGCGGCGGCTGTGATCGACCTGTGCCAGGCCGCGCTGGTCGACGCCCAGCACATCTCACCCGAGGTTCAGGTGTTCGCCTTGCAGCAGCAGGCGCACGGCGCCTCCCTGCACGGAGATCGTCGACAGGTCGATCTCCTGCTCGATCAAGCTGGCCGGCTCGTGGACCAGGTCGACGTCGAGGAGTGGGGCACGGCTTGTCGCCGTACCGACGGCTACATCGAGGTGCAGCGTGCCACCTGCTACGGACGGCTCGGTCTGGCTGCCGATGCCGACTGTCTCTGGCAGCAGATCATCCCCGCCGCGCCTCCCTCGGCCCGCCGCGACGTCGGGGTCTGGTCGGCGCGCCATGCCGTCGCCGCCGCACAGCAAGACGAGCCGGAACGGGCGGTGGACCTCGCGCGCCACGCGACCGCGCTCGCGGTGGAGACCGGCTCCGCGCGGGCCCGGCGTGAACTGGCCGCGGTCGCGGCGGCGATGACCCCATGGCGCGCTCACCCCGTCGGCCAGGATCTGACGGAAGTGCTCGCGCCCGTCACCACTGACGAGACCGGGAGGAATCATGGCTGAGGCGCTTTCACGGGAACAGATCGAGCAACACCTCAAGACCCTGGACGGATGGACGACCGACGGCCGACGCATCGAACGGCTGTACTCGATACCTCACATCCAGGGGGCGGCGTTCGTGATGCACATCGCCGTCATTCAGAACGAGTTCGGCCACCACTCCGACGCGACGCTCGGCTACAAGACCGTGCACGTGTCCATCAGCTCCAGCGACATCGGCGGCTACGTCGCCGAACACGACATCGAGCTTGCCAGGCGCATCCAGACGATCGCATCAGCGCACGGAGCCCGATAGACGCCAGGCCTGACGGGCGCTCCTGCATGCCGAGGCATGCAGGCCGTCAGATACGTCGCTGCGAGGAACTCAGCATCGTGCCCGTCAGGCGCCGCTGTCGCGTCGGGGGGCTGCGAGGACGGGGATCGCCGCGATCGTTGCCTCATCGAGGTCGTCCCAGTACAGGCCCTCCGGACGGCGCGCCGGCCCACAGGTGATGACCTGCGTGGGAGTGACGACGAGATCGACGCGGAAATCATGACGGGTCTCCGGCAGATCTAGATCGTCGTCGACAACCTGAAGGTCGTGCACCGTCGTCACGATCACCGTCGTGGGCGCGAGGAGCCCGGCCTCGTGCAGGAGCGCGAACTCGATGTCGGCGTACCCGCCTCCCTTGCCCAGCCGAGCGCCGTGGCGATTCACGGCGACGCTGCCGACCACCACCAGATCGACAGGCCGCATGTCGTTCACGCCGACCGGGCGGGCGACTTCCGCGGCGACATGCCGGGACGCGGCCTGATCAGGCGGAACGGGGAGGATCGCTGGGTCAAGGAGGCGGAACGGCAGCGACTCCGCCAGCTTCGGCACCGCCATATAGAGGATCTTCCGCTCGGCGAGGGCACGGGCACGGACCGGCTCCTGGGCCTTGTCCGGGACAGCCTTCACGACCTGGGCCGACGCCCAGACCGGCAAGGCTGCCAGACGCTCAGCGGCCTGCTCAGCACCGGCGAACGCAGGAATATACCCGTGGACATCGGGCGCAGCGGCGTATTCACGCGCCAGCAGGTCCCAGACGCTTTCACGAACCTGCTGTTTGGCGTCGCGGATGTTGACCATCACAGCGCCGGCCCGGCGGCCGAGGCCATGACGTCGAGAAGACGGTCGCTGGATTCCCGGACGGCCGGCACATGGCGCCAGGGCTTCAGTTCCCGGCTGACGGCGAAAGCCATCGTGATGCCACCTCCGCCCCAGGTCCGGCTGACTACATCGGACCTGGTCGAACGCCTGTCCCGCCTCCTCCGGTTCCGTTGCCGTATCCGGGCGAGCGCGAGGTTCCCCAGGACGATCGCATCCGCTTTCGCCGGTCCCCGAGCAGAGGTGACCTGTTCGAGCAGGCCCTCGGCCGCCTGCGGCCGGCCCAGGAACCTCTAGCAGGAACCGGCCATCCGCGGGATGTGGCCGGGCGAGTACAGGTGGAACGCCTCGTCCGACTCGTCGACGCCGCCGAGGAGCTGGCCGGCCTGGCCGAGCAGATCCTCACATCACGCAGATCACTCCGTTCCGCACGCAGGCTAGCGCTGGCCATCAGGCGCCCTGCCCCTTCCCGCTCCTGCGAGCGCTCTGGTCCAGGGCCCGCAGGGCCTCATCGGAAGGTTCGACAGGAGACGCGGGCTCACACCGCGCCGCGCTGCCTGGCTCCTGTCCGGCTGCTTGGCGCAGGCGGGTGAACAGCGTCCCGGTGTCGCCGGGCGGGGTGTCGCGGTAGGCCGCCCAGGCGTCAAGAACCTCAACGGCGCCGCGGATCATGGCGTCCGGCAGATCGGCAGCGTGCAGGGCTTCGGCGGCTTCGGTCATCTCCGGTGACCACCGCCACGCGCGGGCCGCGACGGTGGGAAGGAAGTCGGGTTCGGCGAGGATCGGCCGGTGGTAGCGCCGGCCCTCCTCCGTGAGGATGTCTCCGACGCCGTAGTGGTCGGCGAGAGCGTGCGCGAGGCCGGCGAGTGCGCGGCTGGCCTTCTGGAACACCGCCTGCGCGGTTTTCAGTGCCGAGGCGGCACCGACCTCACCGGAGATCGGTACGGCCTCCAGGCCGGACCCGGTGAACAGGTCGGTCACGGCGGTGGTGCCCTCGGTCGGGCCCGCGAGGTAGAGCCGGGTGGTCCCCGGTCCGGTGGGCGGCGGGCCGATGATCGAGCCGTCGATGACCCGCACCGTGGTGCCTGCGAACAGCTCGCCGATCGCCGCCATCCGCTGCGGGATGAGCGCGTTGGCGTCGAGGAAGACGCCCTGGTCGAAGCCGGCCGCGAGCACGGCGGCGGCGATCCGGTCGGCGAACTGCGGGGGGCACAGAGAGATCACGACGTCGGTGTCCCGAACGAGGGTGGCCAGGTCCGCGACGGGCTGTAGCCCGGCGTCGTCAGCACGGGCCGCGGTCGCGGCGCTGCGTCCTTCGGGTAGCCACAGGACCCGCGCCTTGCTGGTGGCCTGCTGACCGACCGCGGCTCCCATCGCCCCGGGGTGCAGCAGGGCTACCACCGGCCGCGTCCGGCTCATTCGGCGTCGGTGCGGGCGTCGCCGGCTGTGGTCCGCGCGGCCGTCGCACAGGTGTCGAGGATGTCCTCGCGCAGGCGTTGGGCGGGGATGAGATCCCGGTACTGGGGCCGGTCGGTGACGGTGGCGAGCTGACGGAGCCGGCGCAGGACGCTGTCGGTCGGCCGGCGGGTCGCGGTGTCCAGGACGGTCCGGATCGTCTGCGCCGCGCCGTCAAGCTCGGAGCGCTCCAGATGGGCGGCGGCCAGGTCGAGGCGAGCCAGGGACAGTTCCCCGAGCCGTTGTTCGCCGGCGGGTGCGGTTTCGTAGAGGCCGATCGCGGTCCTGGCGGCCTGTTCGGCGCGGGCCGCCCAGCTGTCCGCGGTCAGGGTTTCGGCCGTGCCGTGCAGTCCCAGGTAGGCGGATGCGGTGTAGAAGAACTGCTTGGAGTCGGGAAAGGCCAGCATCCCGCCAGGTTCGTCCTCGCTGGTGACCTGGGCTCGGGCCTGTTCGGCTCGCCGCAGCGCGTCCTGGGCCGTCGCCTCGTCGCCCAACCGGCCCGCCGCGCGGGCCTCCAGCGCTGCCGCCCGTACCCGCGCGGTGCCGTGCTCGGGGACGAACTCCCAGCCCTCACGGGCGAGTCTGACGGCTTCGGGCAGGCTGCCCTGCCAGTAGGCGATCAGGCTCTGCATGCCGCGGACCCAGCAGCGCAGGCCGTTGTGCCCGGCGAGCTCCCCGCACAGGAACGCCGTCCGAGCCTGGGTCGTCGCGGCGGGAAGGTAGCCCAGGTCGAAGGAGGCGTTGGCCAGCATCCCGCACAGAACACCCGCGATCGCATACAGATCCCGTGCCCGGTCCGGGCGCTGCCGGTCCTCCAACAGGCTGAACGCATGGTTGCGCAGCTCGGCGATCTCGGCGAACGAGGGGGCGACAGGGCGGTGCGGGTACCGCGTGGCCAGCCACGCCAGATCCTCGTGGAACTGCTCGACGGTCAGCGGACCCACCTGGCCGCGGTCAGCGGCCCGGCTGAAGTCGGCGGACTCGCGAGCTGCCATGGTGACCATCCTTTCCACCAATCCCGCTGGTGCCTCGTCCAGACGCGGCGCGAGCCCGCCGACGGCGTCTACCAGGCGTGCTCCTGCACCCCCCGGCGCGGCGCGGGTGCCTCCGTAACGATTCTGCTGTCGAAGGCCCATCGCGAGCAGGACGGACGATCCTGGCAGGCCCACGATGCCGTTCGTCAGGAAGCCTTGGGCAGCGGGGACGACCTCCAACCCGGCTGGCACGGGGGGCGGTGGAGGCGCGGAGCGTCGCATGCGGGTGATGACAAGCGTGTCCTCGGCTGCCAGATGCTCCCGGTCGTCGAGGTCGAGCAGGTTGTGAACGTCGGTGCCGTAGACCGCGGCGAGCACGGCGAGGATCTGCGGGGTGAGGCGCCGACGGGCCGGAAGCGGCCAGTTCTCCAGCTCCGACAGCCACGGGGCGCTCATCGAGGCGGCGCCGTCCGGGTCAAGGCCGACGCGGGCGCCATGGGTGTTAATATGGCCGGCTGCCTGCTGCTGGGTCCAGCCGTGTGCCGCACGGTAGGCGGCGCGCGGGCGTAGCCGGTAGCGACGGGCGAATTCGACGGCGATCTCGTCGTGCGCCATGCCCACCGCTCGCATCCGGGCGCGCAGCTCCTCCTGCTCAGCGCGCTGGCTGGGTTTACCCATGCCGCAGTGCTCCCTCTCCCTGAGCCTGGATGCTCCCCAAGTCTGGACGGCGGTCGGCCTCGGGGTGCTCCACCACCGACCGAACCACCGTAACCGTAGCTGTCCGCTCACGGTCAGAACAGGTGGGTCGGGTGGAGCGAAGCGGCGGCATCGCCGCTTATGCCGGGCAAGACGGGTGGACACCGCTGGGCGCGGCATCGCCAGGATGAACGCGCCACCGGTCACCGCGCTTGTCCGCAGCACGCTCCAGACGACGAGCGAGATCGCGCTCCTGCGGTTACCGCCGAACGAATCGGCATGATCACCCGGAACAAAAGTAAGCGGGCGGCGGTGTTCTCGCAGGTCAAAGCCCCTGTAGAGGCCGAAGAAAACGTTCGTAGTGGAGGGAATGACTCACTCTCCGGCGTCGGCCATCGTGGTGGCGTTGGTGACGCGACAGCCAGCGCGGTCTGGGCTGTGTCGGCCCGACACGGTGGAAGAGCACAAGTGATCCACTCCGCGCTGGTCGATTCGGCCGTGCGGGAGCAAAGGCGGTGTGGAGGAGGTCTTCGGGTCGATCCACCCGCCCCAGAATGATCGTCAATGTTGATGAGGTCGCCCGGCCTGGGGCGGCCCCGCGCGCAGTGGGAGAGGGCACCGTGGTGAGCGTCGGCACGAGGGGCAGCGAGGGCCTGCGGAACGCGATGGTCGATCGGCTGGCAGCCGATCACGCGGCGAAGGGTCTGGTGCTGCGACCCGAGGTGGAGGCGGCGATGCGGGCCGTGCCTCGCGAGCTGTTCACGCCGGGCCTCCCGCTGGAACAGGCGTATGAGAACGAGGCGGTTCTCAAGAAGATGCGCGGCGAGGAAGCCGTCAGCTCGGTGTCGGCACCGTTCCTGATCGCGGAGATGCTCGGTCAGGCCGCGGACGCGCTCGACGGGCTGGAGGGCCGCCACGCCCTGGAGATCGGCAGCGGTGGCTACAACGCGTCACTGCTGCGGGAGCTCGTCGGCTCGGCAGGGTCGGTCACGTCCGTCGACATCGACCGTGAGGTGACCGACCGGGCGGTCGCGTGCCTGGCGGCGGCGGGCTACAGCGACGTGACGGTGGTGTGCGCGGATGCCGAGCATCCGGTCGTGCCGGGCCGCCAATTCGACCTGATCATCGTCACGGTCGGGGCGTGGGACATTCCACCCGCCTGGCGTGATCAGCTCACGGACGGCGGGGTGCTGGTGGTGCCGCTGCGCACGTTCGGGATGACCCGGTCGTGGGCGCTGCATCGCCGCGGGGACCGGCTGGTCAGTGCGAGCAACCGCATGTGCGGGTTCGTCTCCGTGCAGGGCGACGGAGCCAGCGAGGTGCGGTACGTCGATATCGCCGACGGTGTGCACCTGCGGCTGGATGAGGGCCAGCAGGTCGACCCTGCACTGGTCGCCGGGCTCCTGGTGCAGCCCCGGGAGGAGGCGTGGGCTGGCGTGAGCCTGCCGCCCCGTAGCAGGCTGGCCAACCTGGACCTGTGGCTGGCGACCCGCGTCCTTCACGACGCGGAGCAGTTCGTGGTGCTGACGGCGCAGGAGACGGCCGTCGAGTCCGGCGTCGTCGCGCCCTCCTGGCGGTTCGGTACTCCTGCCGCCTTCCGCGAGGGCACGTTCGCCTACCGGTCGGCGCTGCGCTGGACCGACAGGTTGTTCGATCTCGGCGCATACGCCCATGGGCCGCGAGCGTCAGCCGCGGCCGGGCGGATGGTCGAGCACATGCGTGCGTGGCTGGATGCGGGCAGCCCACTCCCGGTGCTGCACATCCTTCCCGCGCACACCCCCGACGGCGACCTGCCCGACGGGGCGGTCCTGGACAAGCGGCACAGCCGCCTCGTCCTGGCCTTCACCACCGATGAGAAGGGAGCCCCCTCATGGACGAGTACGAGCTGAACCTGCGCCTGGTCGACGCCGGATCCGTCGCGAGCGGCCACGCCACCAGCACTGACGACAACTGCGGCTCGGGTAACACCGGCTCGGACGCCTGCTCGGGCTGACGCTCTGCCGGGACAGCCCACCGATCGGGCCCGGCCTTTACCGGCCGGGCCCCTCCCTTCCCCTTCCTTCCGCCAGCCCCTCACACGGGGAGCGAGAAATGTTCCAAGCGACAGATGCGGCCTTGGTCAGGGCGGCTTCCTATCCCCGGGATCTGCAGCTGCCCATATGGCCCGACCTGACGGCGGACCAGCCCTGCGAGTGGCTGGAGTGGCTGCGCCAGGTGTGGGCACTGCCGGCGTTCGCGGCTGCCGTTGGGCAGGCCGCGCCGGACCTGGCCGCCGGGATCACCCGCGCTGTTGCCGATGAGCCGGTGGAACAGCGCCGGCTGGAACGTCTGGTGGGGGCGACGGTCCGCTATCTGCTGAGGTGGACGACACGCGCGACCCCCTTCGGCAGGTTCGCCGGCGTGGCTCCGGCCGGGTTCGGCCCCCGCGCCGTGGTCCGCTGGGGAGAACAGCATCAGGAGGTCGTTCGTCCCGACGACCGCTACGTCGCCGAGCTCACGGCGGTGGCCGAGTGGGATCTGGCGAGGCTGCGCACGGTCACGGTTGTGACGAACGCGCTGGGCTACCGGCGTGGCGGGGTGTGGGTGCTGCCGTGCGCCCGCGCCGAGGGCGACCGGATGTGGGACGTCGAGATCGACCTGACCGGCCCGGTACAGGCGGCGGTCGAGGCAGCCAGTGCCCCGATCGCGTTCGGGGCACTGGTCTCGAAGGTGGCCGGCGAACGGACCACCGATACGTCGGCGGCTGAGGCGTTGCTCGTCGCACTGGTGGATGCGGGAGTGCTGCTGTCGGCGATCCGGCCGCCGATGACCGTGACAGACCCGGCGGCACACCTGGCCCGTCACATCGCCCTTCCCGACCCGGGTAACAGGATCGCGATCGACCTGCGGGTCGACTGCTCGGTAACGCTGCCTCCCGCCGTGGTCCATGAGGCGCAGGAAGCTGCCCGCGCGCTCGTCGCCGTCGCGCCGCACCTGCCCGGCTGGGCCGCCTACCACCGTGCGTTCCTCGAACGGTGGGGTCCAGGCGCGGCCGTGCCGCTGCGCGACGTCCTGCGAGTTCTCGGGTTTCCTGCCGGGTACCGGGGCTCGCCCCGGCACGACCCTGTGCCGTTCACCGCCCGCGACAGGCTGCTTGTCGAACTCGCGCAACGGTCCGCACTCGACGGCGGTACCGAGGTCGTCCTCGATGACGGTCTGGTCGAAGCGCTGCACGGCGACGACGACCGGCCGCCGATTCCCCACACCGAGCTGCGGTTCACCCTCGCCGCCGCGACACCGCGCGACCTCGAACGCGGCGCGTTCACCTTGACGGTGGTGAGCGGGGCACGACACGCGGGCGCCGCGGCTGCCCGCTTCCTGCACCTGCTCACCCCGGCCGAGCTGGAACGCTTCGGCAGCGTCTACGCGAGTCTGCCGACCGCCCTACCCGGCGCGGACAGCGTGCAGCTGTCCGGACCCCCGCTGGACACCCGCCTCGCCACCGTCGCCCGTGCGCCCGAGCTCCTGCCGGTGCTTCCCGTCGGCGACTTCCACCCCGACCCACCGTGGCGGCTTGCGGACCTGTCGGTGGCTGGCGACGGCCGCCGGCTGTGGCTGATGTCGAGCCCCACCGGGCGGCCGATCGAGCCGCTGCTGGTCAACTGCGTGCTTCTGCCGAGCGGGCAGCAGCCCCTCGTCCGGTTCCTCACCGAGATCTGGACCGCCTGGACGGCACCGTGCGCCCGGTTCGACTGGGGGCACGCTCGCTCGCTGCCGTTCCTGCCACGGATCCGGCGAAGCCGCTCCATCCTGCACCCGGCCCGCTGGATCACCCCCGCGACCGCGCTTCCCGCCCGGACCGCACCATGGCCGCAGTGGCTGGCCGCCTGGCAACGACACCGCGAACGCCACCGGCTGCCGCGCGAGGTGCTGATCGGCGACGACGACGTGCGGCTGCGCCTCGACCTGGACGAGAACGCCCACCTCGCGGTGCTGCGCAGCCACCTCGACCGCCACGGCAGCATCGTCCTCACCGAGGCCGGCGGGCCGGCGGGCTGGATCGACGGCAGACCCGCCGAACTCCTGCTCACCCTCACCCGCACCGAACCGTCCCGCCGCCCGGTCACCCGGCCGGCCCGTCCTGCCAGCACCCTCACCCACCGGCCCGGCCAGGCGCGCTGGCTGGACGCCCGCCTCTCCGGACACCCCGATCACATCCTCGCCCGCCTGACTGACTTCCCCGGCCTTCCTCCCGGCTGGTGGTTCCTGCGCTACCCACACCCCGAAGCCCACCTGCGGCTACGGATCCCGCTGCAAGACCGCGGCCGATACCCCGACACCGCCCGCGACCTCGCCTGGTGGGCGGAAAAGCTCCAGGACGACGGGCAGCTAGCCGACTACACGCTGGCCATCTACCGGCCCGAGACCCGCTGGGGTCGCGGGCCGGCTCTCGCCGCAGCCGAGGCGGTGTTCGCCGCCGACTCCCACGCCGCGCTTGGACGGCTGTCCGGTGACCGGCAGGCCGCCACCGCAGCAGGGATGATCACCATCGTTCGCGGGTTCACCGGCGACGGGGCACGCTGGCTCGTCGACCACGTGCCCCACCGCAGCGGCTCCCGCCTGCAGCCCGCGCAGCTCGCGGGCGCCCGCCTCCCTTACGGAGACGAAACCCTGCCCGCAGCGCTGGCCACCTACCGGACTTTCACCGACCAGGACGGCCTGGACACCGACCAGGTGCTGGCCGACCTGCTGCACCTGCACCACGCCCGCATGATCGGTGTCGACACCGCCTCCGAGCGGCACTGCCTGCGCCTGGCCCGCGCCGTCGCCCTCACCGAGCTGGCCGGAAGGACATCATGACGGCGGGACAGTCGCTCGCGCAGGGAGCGGCGGGCATCGCCCTGCTCCACCTGGAAACCGGCAACTGGCCGGCGGCACGCGCGGCACTGGAGCAGGCCGTCGCCGACGGCGTCAGCGTTGCCGAGGGCGCCAGCCTCTACTACGGCGCTCCCGCCCTCGCGTTCGTCCTCGCCGCCTCCGACCAGCCCGGCCTCGCCCGAGCCACCGCGACCGCCGCCGCGGGAACCGCCACCGTGACACGCCACCGCCTGGAAGCAGCACACCGCCGCATCGACAGGCACCAGCGGCCCCACTACGCCGAATACGACCTGATCCGCGGGCTAACCGGCCTCGGCGTCGCTGCGCGCCGCCTCGGCGATCTCGACCTGCTCCGCGACGTGCTGACCTACCTGGTGCGTCTCACCGACCCGATCGACGGCCTGCCCGGCTGGTGGTGCCCGCACGGACCCCACCGCAACCAGGCCGGGCCGGTCGGCGGCCACAGCAGCCACGGGATCGCCCACGGCATCACCGGCCCAGTGGCGCTGCTGGCCCTTACCCTCATCGACGGCGTGAAGGTCGACGGGCACACGGAAGCGATCACACGGATCTGCCAGTGGCTCGACACCTGGACGCGGCAGGCCAACACGGCTTCATGGTGGCCGGAGTTCGTCACGCTCGACGACCTTGACCGAGGCGAACCGCGCCAGCCCGGCCCACTGCGACCCTCATGGTGTTACGGCACCCCCGGCATCGCCCGCGCCCAGCAGCTCGCCGCCCGAGCCCTCAACGATCTCAACCGCCAGCGCAAGGCCGAAATCTCCTTCGCCGCCTGCATCACCCACCCGGCGCAGCTCGGCCGTCTCGTCGACCGCAGCCTGTGCCACGGCACCGCCGGGCTCCTCACCTCCGCCCGCCGCATCGCCGCCGACGCACTCATCCCGATCCCGATCGGACCACTGGCACACCTGCACCAACACGCCGCAGCCGCAGCGGACGAACCCACCGGATTCCTCGATGGCTCGGCCGGCGCCGACCTGGCCGTCGCCGGAGCCACGACCTCGTGGGACGCCTGTCTCCTGCTCTGCTGACCGGAAGGCCCGACCATGAACGAGAAAGCCTGGAAACAGGTGAACATCGCCTACCCCAGCTCAGACCCCCGACAGCGGGAACGCCACGCCGTCGGCCACCTCGCCCGCGTGCTGCCCGCCGCCGAGGCCGACGGCCTCATCACCGCCTGGTTCTTCATCCGCAAAGGCCCCTGGCGCATCCGCTACCTGACCGCACAGGACACCGGCGGCCCCGACTCCGCGGACACCGACCCCCTACACCTCCTGCTCACCGACGGCGTCCGCTGGACCAGCGACATCTACGAACCAGAAATCCACGCCTTCGGCGGCCCCAGCAGCATGAACACCGCGCACACGCTGTTCCACCACGACAGTCGCCACCTACTTTCCTTTCTCCACAACCGCCCTGCCGAACGGCGGGAACACTCACTCGTGCTGTGCACCGCCCTCATGCGGGCCGCAGGACTCGACTTCAACGAACAAGGCGACGTGTGGGCGCGAGTCGCCGAGCAGCGCCCACACCTGGCCAGCCCACCACCCGACCCGCAGGTATGGGAATCCTTCACTAGCAACGTTCGTCATCTCCTCCTCGGAGACGCCCGAGCAGATCTCCTCGGAAGCCCCTGGCCCACCGCCTTCACGGAAACAGGAAGAACGCTCCGAGACCTACGCAAAAACGGCACTCTCACCCGGGGGATACGCTCCATCATCGCACTACACGTGATCTTTCACTGGAACCGGATCGGGCTCCCAGCAACCGCCCAGGCCACACTCGCACGGGCAGCAAAAGAAGCCGTCTTCGGCAACGAGCCCGGATGAATCCCGTGGCGTTTACAGAGCGGGTCGGCCTGCATCGGCTTCCCGCCAGTACCGCTCTCGCGCGACACCCCTTCTCACGAGCTGGCGAACGGTTTACTGCTGTCGCGACGAACACGAGGCCCCCACCGGATCACCTTCGGGCAGGTCAGCGGCCCTGTTGCGGCCCGAATCGGATGTTCACTTCGTAGGGAATGACAGTCACGTGGGTCACCTGGGACGCTGATGGCACTCAGCATCAGCGCTGTAACCCTCCGCTATTGAACATAGCCAGCTGGTTCGGTCGCCGTACGCACCTACGTTGAGAAGGATTTGATGACGACGTATTCTCCGTCCGTTCCCGCCGTCGATCCAGCGTCGCGATCCGCCAGCGACGAATGGAATTCCCGCACTGAAGGACCTGTATTCTTCACCGATGGCCACCACTTCCACCTTATGTCTTCGTCCGATCTGGAGACGGTAGCTGCGGAAGCGACCGGCCCTCTGTCTGTAATCCTTCAGGTCACGAAGCGGTGCAACTTCGATTGCTCGTTCTGCTCCGAGACATTGCAGGAGCCCGATCCCACCCTTGCCGCGCTGGAGCGGATACGGGACAACCTGGCCGGCGTGCCCCGGGTGTTCCTGTCCGGCGGCGAGCCGCTGCTGCGCCGGGACATCGTGGACATCGTGGACATGTTCGCTGGGACCGTCATCGGTGTGCCGACCAACGCGACCCGCGGCATCCAGCATGCCCGCGCCCTGGCCGGCAAGGTCGCGTTTGTCAACGTCGGGCTCGAAGGGCCACGTGCGACGACGAACCGGGTCCGCGGCGACTACGACAAGGTCATGGAAGGGGTGCGGGCGTTCCAGGACGCGGGTCTACCGCTGTCGTTGTCGGCGGTCGTCTACCGCTCGACGCTGACAGCGCTTCCGTTCGCCCTCCAGATCGCCGACGTGCTCGACGCCGGGAAACTCAAGCTGATCCTCCCGCTGAAGAAGGGCAACGCGCTCGATCTCGCTGCCCAGGAGTTCCTCACCGTGAAGGAGGCCGCGGAGGCGTTCGATCGGCTGGCCGAGCTACGCACTGCGTACGACTGGCGGCCGGCGTTGCGGCTGACGGCCTGGACCCCGGACACCGAAGGCCACATGATCGTGGTCAGCCCGCGTGGGCTGGCGAGTGCCTGGCCGGTTTACGACGCCCCCGACCTGCTCGAACCGCTAGGCAACCTCCTCGACGAGTCGATCACAGCGATCTGGGCACGGTACCGGTTCAAGCGCAACCACTACGCCAAGTACCTCGGACAGTCGATACATGCGGCCAGCCGCACCAAGCGACCGCCGTCGGAGCGCCATTCGCTGCGGATCACACATGCGTAAGGCGACCAACCTGAACTGGACCGAGACCCCGTTCGGCGGCCCACGGCGGCCGTTCGCCAACCGGACCGCCCTGCTGACCGCCTTCACCATCGACGCGACAGACGGGTCACCAGCCGCCGCCGCGGCCGTGTACCTTCCGCTGCCACGGATGCGCTCGCTGACGGTGACCGACATGACGGTGCGGTTCGGCTTCTATGCGGTCGCCGCCGAGGAGCCAACGGAGGCTGCGGCCGTCGCGGCCTCGGTCGACGCGCTGCTTGTCCAAGCCCGACGTCAGGCAGCGATCCTCGCCGGCCACTGGCTCGCCGACGAACTCGCGGCCCTGACCGCTGCGGGCGCCGGGCAGCCCACACGAGGAATCACCGCAGTGCGCGCCGCATGGCACAGCCAGACCCCCGAACGCGGCCTGGCCCGCCTTTATGACACAGGCAGCGAGCCGGCACCGGCCGCGCTGGCCGACGTGTGCGCCGCCCACCACCTCCACGGCCTCTCCCTCGATGTCCCCCCGGCTGCGGCTACCACGTCGCGGGCAGCATCGCAGATCCCTCGACAGCGTGTCGTGCGCGCGCTGGCCATCGCGCTGATCGCCGCGGCGAGCGCGGGCAACTACCAGTGGGACGCGCTCCACCTCGACGCCGTCGTCGAGGCCGCCGCATGGGACCAACTCACCGACCCTTCCTCCACACCCGTCCGATGACCTCCGCAGGCGCGTGGGCCGATCCAGCCTGGTACGCGTTCCCGCACACCATCCCCGCCGATCGCGACGACCGGCTGCTGGTCGCGGAAGGAGCTCGCTGATGCTGCGCAACTGCCTGGTCGTCGCGGTCGAAGGCACCCACGCCTCGGGCAAGACCACCCTCACCCACGCCCTCGCCGCCTACTACCGAGAACGCGGCGTGCACGTCGCCTGCGTCCCCGAGCCCGCGCGCAACAGCCCGTTCATCGAGGAGATCGTCGTGCACGGCCGCGGCGAGTTCGACCTGGAAACCGAGGTCGATCTGTTCGCCGCCCAGCTGTCCAGCCAGCTGCGCACCGCCCGCCAACACACGATGATCATCGCGGACAAGACGATCGCGAACGTTCTCGCCTACGCCTGGCTGGTCCTGCCGGGCGGCCCGGACGGACCTCACGCGCCCGTCCTACGCGCCATGGAAGTCTTCTGCCGGGCCTGGTCGCACGTCTACGACGCGGTGTTCTACTGCTGCGACAAGTTCGACCAGCACCAGATCGGTGACCCCTACCGGTCGAAGGTCCTCGACATCCAGCCGGCGGCCGACCGCGTCGTGCGCAGCGTCTGTGCCACGGTCGGGCAGCGCATCTTCGACATCCCACCCAACATGTCCACCAGCGCGCGGGTCGGCTGGATCGCCGAGCAGCTCGCCGCACTCGGCCTCAACCCAACCACCCACTGACCACCCCAACACAGCCGGGAGACACTGCCACCATGACGTACCGCAGCGTCATCGACGTCATGCTCCTGCTGTCCGGGGCGACACCGTTCTGCTCGCTTTGCGGGCTGATACCGGATTTGCGGCTCCCTGCCGCGAGGAGTACACCGGGTTGTCGTACGGAGGGTCATCCATATGAAGGAACGATACGGCAGCATCGTGGACGTTCATCTTATTCTACGCCGCGAGGGTCGAATCTTGCTCGCGAAGCGAATCAATACTGGTTTCGGGGACGGGTTCTTCAACCTGCCGAGCGGACATCTGGAGCAGGGCGAGTCGGTCATCGAGGGGGTGATCCGGGAGGCGAGGGAGGAGATTGGCGTCGTGGTGGACCCGGCGGCGCTGACATTCCTGCACGTCATGCACCACCGGGGCGCCTCTGGTGACGCACGGATCGGCTTCTTCTTTGAGGCCGAGCGGTGGGAAGGTGAGCCGGCGAACCTGGAGCCAGAGAAGTGTGGGGGTCTGGTGTGGGCGGACCCGGATGCGCTTCCGGAGAACACGGTGACCTATCCGGCAGCGGGGATCGCGCAGTGTCAGGGGGGCGCGCCGTTCTCAGTGGATGGCTGGGACCGTTGAGGGCTGCGGGTGCGGCGTAGGTCGCGGAGCTGGCCGATCTCGAAGGGCCGAACATCGATCCCCGGCGTCTCCGACTACACCAACGGCACCGGCGTCGGTTCGGCCGCCATCTCAGCGCGCTCCAGCGGGGTGAGCACGCCCAATGTGGTTCGATCGTCCAACGGCAGGAAGTCCAACGCCAGACGCCTCACCACATAGTCGATGATCGACGTTGCCCGCGGGATCTCGGGATCGTCGGTGTGTCCCGACGGTTCGAACCGCAGGTCGGCGAACTGTCGCACGAACGTCACCAGCGGCACACCGTGCGCCAGCCCCGTCGAGATCGCCGACGAGACGGTCTCAGCCATTCCGCGCAAAGTAGATCCCTGCTTCGCCATGATCAGATTGACGTCCGCCAACGAACCGTCGGCGTGCAGAGACGCGATGACGAAACCGTAAGCGCCACCGACTGTGAAGGCTCTCGTCACGGACTGGCGATGGCGCGGCGCCCGCCGTGCCACGCCATTGGGCGTACGAGTTCCCATCGTCGACGTCGCGTCAACCACGGCGCATTCCTCTCGATCGACACGTTCATTCTGACTGACTAAATCCTGTGGCGATCACAACAGATAGTATCGCCGTGTAACGGGAAGGGCCAGACGTTGTGGTGAGGCTGTGAGATCAGCATAGGGCAGCGGCTCTCCCCTCTCGATGTCGAGGTTCGGCGTGTCCGACCCTGTCCAGCCATGCCCGTCGGGCCCGACCTGACCGGCCCCGGGAACTCGCGCGCCTCCTGCATCACAGCCACGAGCTCAGGTTCGGAGGAATCGAGGCTTCACAAGATCGGCCCCGCCGACTTCTCCGGTGATGAATCCGGCTCGCCTTCGTGTCACCGCGGCGAGGCCGCTGCAACAGATGCTCACCTCCCACAAGCAAATCACCGTGCAGGCCCCGGTAGCCGCGAACTGATGCGACCCAGCTCTGCTATTTACGCAGGTAGCGGCCCCGTTCGGCACCGAAGAACTTCTTCGCGGTACAGGGAATGACCCGCCCCCTCCAGGTCTCGGACAGTAACAGGAGTTTTACAGCCGCCGAGGCCTTCAGAGGCCTCAACACGGCGGCTTCGGCACCGTCCGCCCGGAGGCAAAGTCGTGGAGCATCCGCATGAGCCCTTCGCCCGACTGTCCACCGCCCTGCGCCTCGCCGGCGCGGGTCCCGTAGCCGCCCCGCCTCAAGGTGATTTGTTCCTGGATCCCGGTGGGCTCCGCGGCTGGGTAGAGCGACGCTTCGCGGGTCAGGTGGGTCGGGTCCGGGTCGCGGGCGCGCTCGACCGCCGCCTCGTCTTCGTCGAACGATTCGATGGCCAGTGGGTTGTCGCGGACCTGTCCGGTCAGCCGCACCGCTCCCGGCCATGGCCCGCGTGGGCACGAGAGTCGCTCGTCATCAAAGAGCCGGCATCGTGGCTGTCGTTGGCCATGCTGGGCGAGGATGCCGTGCGCCGACTGTCGCGTCCCGACGTCCTCCTGGCGGCCCTGTATCACCCGGAGACGTTTCCGCTGCCGCGATTCCCCCTGGGGATCAGCACGGTGGCGCACGCGGCCCGAGACACGCTGCTCGGCACGGTGTCTCTGGCCGATATGCAGCTGGGGCTTGACTTCGATGATCTGGTCGCCCGCGTCGACGCGGACCGACCGGACATCCTCGGAGTCTCTGCGACGTTCGGCCAGTACGACCTGCTCACCCGCCTGCTGGAGGTGGTCTACGCCGGTGCTGATCCGCCGCTCGTCGTTGCCGGTGGCAGTCTCACGGCCAGGGTGGAGCGGGTTCTGCTGGACCGGTTTCCCCGGTTGCTGGTCGCCAGGGCGGGTGGGGAGGCGACGATCAGTGCCCTGTTGGCGCACTGGCACGGTGACGGTGGCCTCGACGAGGTCCCGGGGCTCGGATATGTGGGAGCGCCGCGTGGGGGCGGGTTGGCGGTCGGGCGGCGGCGGACCGCGAAGCCCGTCGTCCGAGACGTGACGGCCGATGTCGTTCCCGAGCTCGATCTGCTGCCGGCGACGTTCGACCATCACGGTGTCGCGCAGTTGGAGACCAGCCGGGGCTGTACCAGCTACTGCTCGTTCTGCCCCCGCGGCCACAAAGGCGCCTGGTCTGGCGCCAGTGCCGACCGGCTGCCGTGGCTGCTGGGCGAGCTGGGGGCGGTCTTCGACCGCCATCCGCGGGTGTCGCGGACGTTGTACCTGGTCGACGAGGAGTTCCTCGGTCGCGGCCCCGACGCCGCCGGCAGGGCGTTAAAGCTGGCCCGTCTGCTGCGCGGGGCCGGCTTCGGCTGGGAGTCCAGCTGCCGCGTCGATCAGGTCGTCGACCCCGCTCGTGACCTTGCTTGGCATGTCGAGCGTGCCGAGATGTGGCGGATGCTGGTCGCCTGGGGTTTACGGCGGATGCTGTTCGGTGTCGAGTCCGGCGTGGACAGCGTCCTGGACCGGTTCGCGAAGGGGACGACCGGCGAGCAGAACGCGCTGGCAGTCCGGACCCTGTCCGCGCTCGGCGTGCCGACCCGGTTCACCTACATCACCTTCGACCCGCTGATGACCCTCGACGAACTGAAAGCCAGCCACGCGTTTCAGGGCCGCACCGACCTACTCCTTTCCCCACATCCCGATCTTCCCGCCGCCGAGGTCGTGCGCGGCGTCCGGGACGGCCGGTTCGTCGCGACGGCGGGCACGGGCCAGCCGTTCTACCGAGGGATCTCGTACCTGCTGGTCGGCATGGAATGCCTGATCGGCGCCGCCTACACCCGCCAGGTCCAGCAGGCCGGTCTCACCGGGGAGGTGACGCCATCGATGGGGCGGGTGGAGGCCCTCTACGCCGACTGGCGGATCGGGGTCGCCGCCGGCTGGGCGCAGCGCTGGGTCGACCGGCACTTCGCCCTCGACTACACCTTCAAGTCGGCGGAGAAGATCCTCGACGGCGAGCCGCGCCGCCTGATCCGCGAGGCCCGTGGGGTACTGAAAGACGCCAGCTACCTGGTACTCGGCGACCTGATCACCGAGATCGACACCCAGCCGCCACACCATGATCCGACGGCCGAGGCCGTCCTGGACGCGCGGATCTGGCAGCGAGTCGAAAGACGACTCGCGCTGCTGCGGGGCGAGCTCGCGGCCACCGTGCACGACCTGCTGCCCGCCCTCGACCGTGAGCACGCGCAGCTGCTCACCGCCGAGCACCGGCGATGGTCGGCGGCCAACGGCTGGACGCTGATCAACGCAGCGGACTCCTGTGCCACCTGACCCGCAGGCCCGCAGCCGGTCAGCTGCCGGTCTTCTCCGGGATCGGCACCCAGTTGAACTCCGGGCAGAACCGCGCGTAGGTCACCAGCTTCCACGCGGCGTAGTCCTCCAGCCGGCCGGTCGCGCGCAGCAGATGCTTCACCCAGGTGTGGCAGACCCGCTCGTCGCGGCTCATCGCCTCGTCGATCTGATCGAGCATCCGGCAGGCCACCGCGAAGTCCTCCACCGTGAGCGCGCTCAGATCGATCTCGACGTCGTCCACGGTGAAGGTGAACACCAGCCGGGTGGTGGAGAAGCTGGTGTAGCGCTCACCGAGGAAGCGGGCGCGGCCGTCGAGCGTGGACATCAGCTCGGCTCGGCGTTCCACCGGGTAGCCGATACCCAGGTCGAGGTCGGAGGCTTCCAGGTTCAGCCGGGTCCCGAAGGAGCCGACGTCCCGCGGCTGATGTCCGGTCCACTGCTCGATGAGCTCCGACGCCTTGCCGCGGATGGTGTGCAGTCGTTCGTCGTGGGCGCGCATCGCCGTGTAGAACGCTTCGGCCCGGTCGAACTCGGCGTCGGGGAAGTCGCTACGGTCGGCCCACCCCGTCGCCCTGATCGCGTCCAGGTCCAGCAGGGTGGCAGGGTCCGGAGTCGTCATGCCGGTGACCCTAACGTCACAGCCAGCAGCGCCCGCGCCCAGGTCGACCCCAAAGACAGCCAGCGGACAACGAGGTGACCGAGATGACGGACGAACGTTTCCCCGCGCCCCGCACGCTGGCCGGCGGGCTGACGGTGCACCCGATCGGCGTCGGCTGCTGGGCCATCGGCGGCCCCGACCACAACCTGGGCCTGCCCATGGGCTGGTCCACCGCCAACGACGCCGCCTCCCGCGCCGGACTGGAAACCGCCTACACCCTGGGCGCGAACCTGTTCGACACCGCCGACGTCTACGGCCACGGCCACTCCGAACGCCTCCTCGGCCACCTCGTCGCTCAGGTCGACCGGGACAGCCTCGTGCTGTCGTCCAAGGTCGGCTACTTCGCCGGTACGGCCGCCCACGCCTACCTGCCGGCCGCGATGCGCCGCCAGTTGGAGACCAGCCTGGAGAACCTGCGCACCGACCGGCTCGACATCTACTTCTTCCACAACAACGAGTTCGGGCCCGACGACCGCCACCTCGACGGTGCCATCGAGCAGATGCGCGACTTCCAACGCCAAGGCCTCGTCCGCTGCGTCGGAATGCGCGGCCCGCACCGCTACGCCCCCCACCGGCTCGCCCAGCCACGATCCGCCCGGCCGGACAAGCGCGCCCGCTTCCGGGCCCTGTTCGACCGCGTCCGGCCCGACTACCTCGCGGTCCGCCACAATCCACTGACGCCACCACCGACCGCCGGCCAGCAGGACATCTTCACCCTCGCGGCCGAGCACCACACCAGCATCCTGATCAACAAGCCGCTCGGGCAGGGCCTACTCACCGGCAAGTACGACCCGCGCCGTCCACCCCGTTTCGGTGACGGGGATCACCGGCAGCGCAAACGCTGGTACACCCCCGACGCGCTCGCGCTCGTCGAGCGCCGGCTCGCGCCCCTGCGCGAACGGTTCGGCCCGTCGACCCGCGACCTGGTCAGGGTGGCGCTGGCCTACAGCCTTCAGCGCAGCGACAACGCGGCCGTGCTCGTCGGCTTCACCACCCCCGACCAGATCCGCGAGAACCTCACCGCCCTCGACACGCCCCTGTCCGCCGACGACCTCACCTTCGTCCGCGCCACCCTCAGCGACCTCCAGCAGGACCTCGACGCAGGCGGCGAGGTCTTCCTCGACGAAACGGCCCCACCCGCATGAACCCGCAGCAGTCGCTGTTCCCCGGCACGGCCACATCGGCTGTCTCCGCGTCCGCGACCGAGCTGCGGCTGGTCACCTTCAACGCCCAGCACGCCGCACCCGACCGGGCCCACCGCCAAGCCGCCTGGCTCAGCCAACAACCCGACGCGGACGTCGTCGTACTCACCGAAGTCGGCCACGGACCCGGCGGCCACGCCCTCCTCGACGCCCTCACCCACCACGGCTACACCCACCTCCACGCCCTGAGGCCAGACCTGCCCGACTACAGCACCGCCATCGCCTCACGTTCAGCCCTCGAACCTGTCGAGATCCACATCGAGGTCCTGCCCTACCGCGCCCCCGCCGCGGACCTGCACATCGCAGGACAACGGGTGCGGCTCCTCGGCCTCTATGTCCCCTCCCGCGGGCCCGCCGCACGCCGCAACGAGAACAAACGCGCCTTCCAACACGCCGTCACCAAAGCCCTCCCCGTCCTCCTCACCGGGTTCGAAGGACCCGTCGTCGTCACCGGCGACCTCAACGTCGTCGAGCCGGGACACGTCCCTCACTACCCGGTCTTCGGCCGCTGGGAGTACGACTTCTACCGCTCCTTCACCGACACCGGCCTCACCGACGCCTACCGGACGCTGCACCCCGACACACCAGGTCACAGCTGGTACGGCCGCGGAGGCAACGGCTACCGCTTCGACCACATCTTCTTCACCGCCGACCGGTTCGACCTGACCAGCTGCGACTACCTCCACGCTCCCCGCCAACAAGGACTCAGCGACCACGCCGCCCTATGCCTCACCGCCCGGCCCAGAACACCCAGACCCTTCGGGGGGAAGACAGTATGATCGACCGCGTTACGCTTGTTACCGGGAACACAGGTAAGGCTCGCGAGTACGCCAGCCTTCTAGGCATAGAGGTGTCCGCGACCAGTGTGGACCTCATCGAGATCCAGTCCCTCGACGTTGTGAAGGTAGTGGAACGCAAAGTCGAGGACGCCTACGCAAAGCTGCGAAGCCCAGTAATCGTGGACGACACTGGACTGACACTGAGCGCCTGGAACGGCCTCCCAGGTGCTCTCGTTGCATGGTTCCACGACACCGTCGGCGCTCAGGGCATCCTGGATATGGCGGCAGGCGTATCCGACCGCGGTGCCACCGTGATGACCGCTCTCGGCTACGCCGATGAAACCGGCATCCGTGTCTTCGCCGGCACTGTCCATGGGAGTTTGACCACCGAGCCGCGTGGCAGCGGCGGTTTTGGCTACGACTCTATCTTCGTGCCCGCCGGGAGCCCCTTCACTTTCGCGGAGATGTCGAGCGAGCAGAAGAACGCGATCTCACACCGCCGCCTGGCAGCCGACGCCCTCCGCAAGTACCTCGGGCTTTCGGATTCCTGACCTCAGCCCGAGTACTCGATCCCGATCTCGTCGTGGGAGATTCCCACGACCCGCGTACCCACGTCCGGAGCTCCTCCTGCCGGCTCGGCCTGGCGGTCGCGACAGCGCCCAACTCGGCTGCCCGGCGCAGTAGGTGCCGCGCCCGCCTCTGGCCAAAATGCGAGGGTCACCGATGCGCAACACTGGGCGGCTCGCCACTGGATGCACGACTCCGTTGGTCCGGGTGGGCTATCCCAGCGGTTCGCTGGGATAGCCCACCCGGACCAGTATGGCTTAGCTCTTCTGAGTCATTTCGCGCTGGGACGCCGGTCAGACCGCAAAGTTAGAACGCCACAAATCGCTGCCACCGGAGTAGTTCTAGATGGCGAGGGTCATCTGAGGGCTACCCGGCCGGGCGGGTGACCGCCCTGCGTGGAACGGCCTGCGAGGTGGAGCACGGTGGAGGTCGGGGCTCGTCGGTCTGAATGGCGCCGCGGTGCACGGCCACGGGCCGCGAGCGCCGGTGTCCTGATCGCGGCTGTGCTGACTCTCGCCGCCTGCGATGCGGGAGGTGGTTCGCAGCCCGCCCCGACGCCCAGCGGCGCCGACGCCTCCACCCAACCGCTCGTGTCCGTGTCGCCGACGCCGACTTCTCCGGCGGATATCGCGTGGCGGGACGCGGTGGCGGCATATCTCGGGATGTGGCAGAAGTACGCGCAGGCGAGTCATACCTCCGACTGGCAGGCGCCGTATCTGTCGCAGTACGCCGCTGGTGATGCTTTGCAGTTCCTAAGCCGTGATCTGTACGCCGATCATTACAACGGCCTGGTCTCCAAGGGCGACCCGGTGAACAACCCCAGGGTGACGTCGGTGAGCCCGGAAGACACGCCTACATCGGCGATGATTGATGATTGTGTCGATGCCCGGAACTGGTTGCGGTACAGGACCGACGGTTCTCTGCTGGACGACACGGCGGGCGCATTTCACAAGGTTCTCGCTGAGGTGCGGGTGCACACTGACGGCAAGTGGCGCGTCACCCGATTCGGGATCGGCGATCCGGGATCATGCTGATATGGCGAGGCGCGGTCCTGCTCGTGCTCGGGGTGGTGGCACTCGGGATGCTCGCCACGCCGGCTTTCGCCGACGACAAGTTCGGCTCGGCGTTGTGCACCCAGAATCCGTACCCAGGGTGTGAGCTTTTCGCTGGAAACAACGGCGCGGCCCCGCGGCCGGAGGAAGGCCCTGGGCCGTCGGGCGGGGGACGAGCAGCCTCGCCTGCTCCGGGCGATCGTGCGTTGGACGCACCGTCGCTGCCGATTGCGGATTGCGCGTATGTGCGCAGCGACTTCCAGCCCCCGGCCCCGGGTCTCCAGGCGGTGGCGTATCGGCCGCCTGCGGCGGGTGGACTGGTGGTGCGGCCCGCGGTTTTCCGCCCGTCGGAGCTGTCAGTGCGGCTGGTGGCGTCGCAGCCGGGGCAGGGAGCGGGCGCCTGGTACGTCTACCGGTGCACCTCGGGCGGTGAGCAGGACGCTTTGTATCGGGCGCCGGTATGGATTCCGGACGCGGCAGCAGCGCCCGCGCCGGACCCGGAAGCGCTGGCGGAGCAGGCGCGCAACCAGCTGCGGCTTCCCGGCCCGCAGATCGTGATGAACCCGTCGGTGGATCAGCTGGTGGGGTTGCCGACGTGGCTGTGGCTGGACGCGACGGGGTGGAATCAGGTGGCGGCGACCGCGGCGGCGGGCGGGGTGTCGGTCACTGCCGTCGCCAAGCCCGTGCAGGTGACCTGGTCGCTCGGCGACGGCGGAACCGTGACGTGCAGCGGTCCGGGCACGCCGTTCCCGGATGGGGCCGATCCGAAGAGCGCGTCGCCGGACTGCGGCTACACCTACCGCCACCGCTCGCTGGACACGCCGGGCGGGACGTTCGCAGTGACGGCAACGGTGCGCTGGGACGTGACCTGGGCCGGCGCCGGTCAGGCGGGGGCGTTCCCGGGGCTGACGACCGTGTCGACGACGGTGGCCCGGGTGATTGATGTTCCCGCGCTGACGACAGGCGGTGGCTGATGACGACCACGATCGATACGGCCCGGCGAGCCGCTGGGGCACGCCCACGCCGTGGGACGCCCGGCGGGGAGGTGTCGTGGTGACCGCTCCGTCGTCGGTGCCGCGTACCGCCAGCGCGGAGCGTGGCGCCCGACATGCGGGTGCGGCGCCGGCCGCGCGGCTGACCGGTGGTCCGCGGCGGCGGCGCCGGCTGCCGTATCTGCTGCTCGGGGTGGTGCTCGTGATCGGCTGCGCCGCCGCCGGTCTGTTCGCGGGCGCCCGGGTGGGGTCGCGGGAGCCGGTGCTGGTGCTGGCCCGTCCGGTCGCGGTGGGCCACGTCCTGGTGGCGGCCGATGTGCGGGAGTCGCGGATCTCCGCTGACGGCCTCGACACGATCCCGGCCGGGTCGAAGGACACCGTGCTGGGCCGGCCGGTGGCCTACAGCCTTCCGGCGGGCACGGTGCTCAGCCGCGCGGCGGTGGGTGCCGCGCAGGTCCCGCCGCGGGGAGAGGCGATCGCGGCGGTGGCGTTGAAGGCCGGCCAGTTCCCCACCGGCCTGTCTGCCGGCTCGCGGGTGGCCGTTGTCGTCGCTCCCTCGGCCAGTGCAGTGTCAACCACCGGGTCCGCGGGCGCCGCCCGTTCGTGGCCGGCGACGGTCGTGGCCGTGGTGGCGGCGGACACCGATCAGACGACGGTGGTGTCGCTCCAGCTCGCCGAGGCCGATGCCCGCGCGCTCGCGGCGGCTCCAGCCGGGCAGATCGGCGTCGTCACGGTCAACGGCACGGGCGGGTGACCCGGCCTTGATCATCGCGGTGGGTTCGTTGAAAGGCAGTCCGGGGGCGACCACGTTGGCGCTGGCGCTGGCGGATCGCTGGCCGGCAGGCGGCGGGGAGCCGCTGGTGGTGGAGGCCGACCCGGCGGGTGGCGACCTCGGTGCCCGGTTCGGGCTGCTGGCAGGCGGCCGGGGGTTGGTCACGCTCGCCGCTGCCGGCCGCCGCGGCGGGCAGGCCCGCCCGGTCGATGACCACGTGCATGAGCTGCCTGGTGGTCTTCAGGTGATCCCGGCCCCCGCCGGCGCCGAGCAGGCCAGTCAGGTGCTCGGCGAACTGGACGGTGGAGGCTGGTCGCTGCTGTGGTCGGCAGCGCGGACGGACGGCCGGACGGTGATCGTGGACTGCGGCCGGCTCGATCCGCGCTCACCCGCACTGCCGGCGCTGCGAGCGGCGGACGCGCTATTGCTCGTGGGACGGGCCCGAGACGAGGAGCTTGCGCATCTGGCGGCGCGGATGCAGGTGGTGCAGGGCTGGGACGTGCCGGACTGGTATGTCGTTGTCGTCGCCCAGCCCCATCAGGCGCCGGAGTACCGGGTTCGGGAGATCGCCCGGGTGATGGGTTCGCGGGTGCTGGGTCCGGTTCCCTACGACACCACAGCCGCGGAAGTGCTCGCCGGCCGTCGCCAGACCCGCGCCGGGATCGGCCGGTCGAAGCTCGGCCGGACGGTGGCAGGCATGGCCGACCATCTCGCCGCCACCGCGCCGGCTGACGCGGAACGCCCGGCGCTGAACGCGGCGCCGGGCGAGTTCGATGGCCGCGCCGCGTTGCCGCCGGCCCCGACTCGGGCGGGGCGGCGATGACGGTCCCGTCCTGGCCCGACGACCCGCGCCGTCCGGCGTCGGGGAACGGGGCGGGCTGGCCCGGCCCGCTCGCCCCCTGGGACGGTAGCGGTGGGGGCGCGCCGGCCGCGCCGACTGATCTTCCGGGCCGTGCCTCCGGGTCGGCGGCCGACGCGCTGCGCGTCCGGTTGCGCGAGGGGCTGCGGGCGGCGCTCGCGCGGCGGCTGCGCGCGGACGAGGACGCGGGCTCCGCGCCGTTGACCGCCGACGAGCGGCAGGCGTTCGCGTTGTCGGTGCTCGTCGATCTGACCGAGGCGCACACCAGCGCCGAACTCGCCCGCGGTGCGGGGGTCCTGACGCCCGGGGACGAGCAGCGCGTCATCCACGAGGTCCTCGCCGAGGTCCTCGGGCTCGGTGGTCTCGAACCGCTCCTGGCCGACCCCTCGATCGAGAACATCAACATCAACGGGGATCGGGTGTTCATCCGCCGGGCGGACGGGAGCCGGCAGCGGCTGCCAGCGATCACCGAATCGGACACCCAGCTGATCGGGTTGATCCGGGACCTGGCCGCGCACGCCGGGGTGGAGGAACGCCGCTGGGACCGCGGCGCCCCCATGGTCAACTTCCACCTGGCCGACAAGAGCCGCGTGTTCGCTGTCATGGCCGTCACCCAACGGCCCTCCGTCAGCATCCGCCGGCACCGGTTCCGCCACGTCACCCTGTCCGCGCTGCGCGCGAACGGCACGATCGACTACGGGCTGGAGGCGCTGCTGGCCGCGCTGGTGGCGGCGCGGAAGAACATCGTGGTCGCCGGAGGCACCGCGATCGGGAAGACCACGATGCTGCTCGCGTTGGCCGACCAGATCCCCGCACACGAGCGGCTCGTGACCGTCGAGGACGTCTACGAGCTCGGGCTCGACGCCGACGAGCAGGCCCACCCGGACGTGGTCGCGATGCAGGTCCGCGAACCCAACACCGAAGGCGAAGGCGCGATCTCCGCCTCCGACCTTGTCCGGGCCGCGCTGCGGATGTCCCCAGACAGGGTGATCGTCGGCGAGGTCCGCGGACCCGAGGTCATCCCGATGCTCAACGCCATGAGCCAGGGCAACGACGGCTCCATGACCACCCTGCACTCCTCGACCAGCCGCGGCGTGTTCACCCGCCTTGCCAGCTACGCCGTGCAAGGCCCGGAACGACTGCCCGTCGAGGCGACGAACCTCCTGATCGCCTCAGCGATCCACGTCGTCGTCCACCTGGCCGAGCCCCGCGGGGAACGCGGCCGGCGGGTCGTGTCGTCCGTGCGGGAGGTCGTGGACGCCGATGGCACGCAGGTGGTCACCAACGAGCTGTACCGGCCGGGCCCCGACAGGCGCGGCATGCCAGCGGCCCCGCCGACCGGCGAGCTGCTCGACGACCTGATCGACGCCGGGTTGGACCCGGACCTGCTGTCGCAGGGGTGGTGGGGATGACCGGTCTGTTCGGCCTGCTCGGCCTCGGGGTGGGCGCCGGCCTGCTGCTGATCGTCTACGGCTGGCGTGGGCCCGACGAGGACGCCGGCCGTCCTCGTCGCAGGCTGGTGCTGCCACGGCCGTGGCGGACGAACCCGCGGTTCGGCCGGTGGGCCGCCGCCGCGGCGGCGGCCGGGATCGTCGCGGGCACGGTGACGGGCTGGGTCGTCGGCGGGCTACTGATCGCCATGGCCGTGTATGGGCTGCCGCGGATGCTGGGCCCAGACCGGGAGCAGGCACGCCACGTCGCGCGGACGCAGGGCATCGCGGTGTGGGCCGAGCAGCTGCGTGACACGCTCGCCGCCGCGGCCGGGCTGGAGCAGGCGATCGTGGCGACCGCGCCCGCCGCGCCGGCGGCGATCCGCGGTGAGATCGCCCTGCTGACTGCCCGCGTCGAACGCCGCGAGCGGCTGGGTCCGGCACTGCGCGCGCTGGCCGATGACCTGGATGATCCGCTGGCCGATCTTGTGATCGGCGCGCTGATCCTGGCGAGTGAGCATCAGGCCCGGCAGCTGTCCGGGCTGCTCGGCCAGCTCGCGGCCACGGCCCGCGCCCAGGTCGACATGCTGGGCCGCATCGAGGTCGGCCGCGCCCGGATGCGCACCACGATGCGGGTCGTCGTCGTGACCTCGCTGGTGTTCGCCGGCGGGCTCGTGATTTTCAACCGTGCGTTCCTGGAGCCATACAGCACCGCTGCCGGGCAAGTAGTCCTGCTCGCCGTTGGGATGATCTTCGTAGCCGGGTTCGGGTGGCTGAAGCGCATGTCGAAGATTGAGAACCCGGCCCGCTTCTTGCAAGGCGACGAGGCAGCGGCGACGGCGGCACCGGTTCCCGCGATGGGGCGGGTGTCGTGATGAGTGTGTTGTTGATGTTCCTGGCGGCCGGGGTCGGGGTCGGCCTGTGGGCGCTGGCCGTGTGGCTGTTCCCGCCGCGGCCGTCGTTGGAGGAGGTGCTGGCCCGGCTCGACCCCACCCCTGCGGAACCCGCCGCTACCGCGGCGGTGGTGCCGGCCGAGCAGGACGGGTGGGCCGTGCGGGTGGGCGGGCCGTTCGTCGGTGTTCTGCGCGCGGCGGGTCTGCCCACCGTGGCGCTGCGCCAGGACCTGACGGCGCTCGGCCGCTCCGTCGAGGCCCACCTGGCGGAGAAAGCCACCGCGGGCCTTGCCGGTCTCCTCTTCCCGTCGGTCGTTGGGCTGACCTTCGCCGCGGGAGGCCGACCGTTTCCCCCGGCGGCGCCGGTCGCGCTCGCTCTGTTCCTCGCGGTCGGCGGCTTCCTGCTGCCCGACCTCACCGTGAAAGCCGAAGCCGCCCGGCAGCGCCGGGCCTTCCGGCACGCGCTGTCGGCCTACCTGTCCCTGATCCAGGTCCTGCTCGCCGGCGGCGCGGGTGTGGAGACCGCGCTGACCGACGCAGCGACCATCGGCACCGGCTGGCCATTCGTGGCGATCCGCCGAACGCTACGGACCGCCCGCGAGACCCGAGTCAGCCCCTGGGCAGCTCTGGGCCAGCTCGGTACGGATCTTCAGATCTCGGAGCTGACGGAACTCGCGGACGCGGTCGCGCTCGCCGGCACCGAAGGGGCCCGGGTCCGTCAAAGCCTGGAAGCCAAAGCCAGCGCGCTGCGCGTCCGCCAAGCCCAGGACGCCGAAGCCGACGCGAACGCCGCGACCGAACGGATGAGTATCCCCGGCGTTCTGATCGCCATCGGCTTCATCGTCTTCGTCTTCTATCCAGCCCTGACGCAAATATCCAACTCGCTATAGAAATGTCGGAGGAATCCGTGTTCGCCCGTTTCTACGCCTGGTGGTTGCAGGCCGTCGATCGCTACACCAAGGCACCGCCCGATGGGCGCGATGCCGGGAACACCACCGAGCAGGTGATTTGGATTGCCTTCCTGGCAGCCCTCGCGCTCACCGTGATCGGCATCTTTGGACCAAAAATATTGGATGCCGCCCGAAGTGTCGTTTTCAAGTAGACGGAACGACGATGACAGCGCCTGTCCGGCCGGTCCATGACCGACGACGCCGTCCGGCCTCCGGCCGTCCTGGGGCTGGACGTCCGCCGAGGGCGGGTGGCGCCAGCTGGCGCCCACGCCGTGGCCGTGCCCGTCCGGGAAGCGGTCGACGGTCCTGCCGACCCGTATCCGCGCAGGTGCCGCGCCGTCGAGCGGATGCCGGCGTGCTGACCGTCGAGATGATTTTCGTGCTGCCGCTGGTGCTGACGATCGTGCTGATCCTCGCGCAGGTCACGGTCTGGGCTCATGCCAGCCACATCGCGCAGACCACCGCCACCCGTGCCCTGGTCGCCGCCCGCGCCGACGGCGGCAGCGTCGCCGCCGGCGAGCAGCAGGCGCAGGACACTCTCGATCAACTTGGCCGGTCCAGCCTCACCAGTCCGCAGGTCACGGTCACCCGCGACGGCGAAGCAGCGACCGTCCACATCCATGGCACCGCCGCCAGCGTGATCCCTGGGCTTCGGCTCGGGATCGATGCCGACGCGGCTGGGCCCGTTGAGCAGCGACCGTGACGCCCTTAACCTCCCCGCCTGCGGCGACTGGCTCGGACCGAGGGTCCGCGACCGCCGAGCTGGTGCTGATTGTGCCCGTGCTGCTGCTCATGCTGCTGTTCCTCGTGCTGTGTTACCGGATCTCGGACGCGAAGCTGCGGATGGCCGATGTGGCGCACCAGGCCGCCCGCGCGGCCTCGATCGCCGCCACCCCCGCGGAGGCGGTCGCTGACGCCCGCACCACCGCGCAGATCGCGCTGGCCGGCGCCGGGGTCACCTGCCAGGATCTGACGGTCGACACCGACACCGCTGGACTGGCGCCGGGCGCTCTGGTCCGGGTGACCGTGGCCTGCACTGTTCGGCTCGACGACCTCGCGATGCTCGCCACCCCGGGCAGCGCGACCCTGCGCGCCTCCTCGACCTCGCCCGTGGACACGTTCGGTGACCGGCCTGGACAGGCGTCGTGAGCCGCCGCTGGGCCACCCGTGGGCGGGACGAGGGGACCGTTACCGCGTTCGTTGTTGTCGTGGCCGCCGCGTTCGTGATGTTCGGTGGGCTGATCCTGGACACCGGCGGCGCGCTGGCCGACAAGACCACCGCGATGGGGATCGCGCAGGAAGCCGCCCGCGCCGGCGCCCAGCAGCTCGACCTGACGACCTACCGGTCCACTGGCACGGTCCGGCTGATGCCCGACGAGGCGGCCGGCGCCGCCCGCGCCTACCTTGCCCAGGCTGGCGCCACGGGCACCGTGACCATCGTCGACAACACGGTGACCGTCACGGTGACCGTGACCCACCACAACCAGCTGCTCGGCATCGTCGGCCTGGACACGCTCACCGTCACCGGCACCGGCAGCGCCCACCCCGCCCCACCCGCCGCCGGAGCAGCCCCGTGAGCCGACCCGCCTCCCACCAGCCGATCCCAGCCCGGCCGATCCGTCGCCGGATCGCCGCCGGCGGGCTGGCCCTCGGCCGCCTCCTCCGCGCCGCCCTCGCCCTCGCCGCGCTCATCGCGCTGATCGTCGGATTGCCGTGGGGGCTCGCGCATTTCATCGGCTGGCCGCTTCCCCACCACGTGCCGTCCTGGGACGAGATCGAGGCGCGGCTGACCGGCCCGATGGACGACACCCTGCTGCTGGACATCCTCGCGGTCCTCCTGTGGCCGCTGTGGGCCGCGTTCACCCTCTCGGTCGTCTTCGCCGTGCCCGACGTCGTCCGCGAAGCCCGCTGGCCGTCGCACCGTCCGCCGCTGCCCGCCGGCGGGATGCGAGGGCTGGCCACCTTCCTGCTGGGCGCGGTGCTGCTCACCGTCCTCCAGTCCCGCGGCCCCCTCACCCCGACCAGCGGACCGGCCGCGGCGCCGGCCGTCGCCACCGCACCCGCCGCCCCTCGCTTCGTCCCGGTCGCCGCCACCAGCGTGACCGATCCGGCGCTGCCGACCGCCGCGGCGGGGACCACGGTCGTGCAGCTGCCGGCCAACGGCGTCTACGACAGCCTGTGGCGGATCGCGGACCGCTGCCTCGGCGACGGTGCCCGCTGGCCGGAGATCTGGGCCCTCAACCACGGCGTCCTCCAGGCCGACGGGCGGGCGCTGACCCAGCCCGGCCTGATCCGCCCCGGCTGGGTCCTGACCCTGCCCACCCCGCCAGACACCGTCCCGCCCCCGGCCGGGCACACACCGTCCAGCCCTCCGCCCACACCTCCGACCAGCCAGGCACCCGCCAGCCCCGCGCCGACGCCTACCGCGCCGTCATCTGTCAGCCCACCGGCGGCCAGCCCACCCGCCACCCCAACCCCTCCGGCCAGCACCCCCGCCCCGGGCCGCGCCGCGCCGCCGACGCCCGTCAGCCCGCCCACCAGCCCGGCCACACCCAGCCCCAGCCCCAGCACCGCGCCGCCGACCACACCAGCCGCGCCGCCTGCGCACCCCCCCACCCCGTCCCGACCGCCGGGGGTCCAGTTCCCCTCCGGCGGCTACCTCGGACTGGGAGCCGTCGCGCTCCTGGTCGTCGCGCTTTTCTCCGTACGGCTGTGGCGCCGGCGGCACTACGTCCCCGGCAGCGGGGTCCGCGACGACCTGAACGAAGCACCGGTGATCCACCAGCTCGCCGCCGCATATAACACCGCTACCGCCGAGCGCGACGATGACGGCGAGCTCGTCGTCGTACGCCCACCTGGCGACCCGCACATCACCGGCCGCCGCCACGCCGCGGCCACCGCCACCGCCCACGCCGCCCCACCCGGGACCCGGATTGTCGGCACCACCGGCGACGGCCAGCCCCTCGCGCTCGACCTCGCCGCCACCCGCGGTCTCGGCCTGATCGGACCCGGCGCCGACGCCGCGATCCGCGCTCTGCTCGTCACCCTGCTCGCCGACCGCCACCAGCCCGACGCCGCCCCCGCCGAGATCCTCGTCCCTGCCGCCGACGTACGGCGGCTGCTGGGCGAGGACACCACCGCCACGCCGCCGCAGCGCCTGCACATCGTCGCCGACCTGCCCACCCTGCTGGACCGCCTCGAAGCCGACGTCGTCACACGAGCACGACGCGCCGCCGCCGGCGAGGACCCCCGCCGGACGTCCCTGATCGTCCTCGCCGCCCCCGACCAGACCTCGGACCGCCGCCTCCAGGCCGTCCTCGACAACGGCTCCCCACTCGGCGTGTTCGGCATCCTGTACGGGCAGTGGCGCCCCGGCGCGACCGCCCGGGTGCGGCCCGACGGTGTCGTCGGTGCCGCCAGCCCTGATATCGCCGCTGCGCTGATCGGCAACCGGCTGTTCACTCTGCCCGAGAACGACACCGGCCAGCTGCTCGACCTGCTCGCCGACGCGGACGCACCGGCCGCCAACCAGGAGGAATTCCGGCGGGCAAACCCTACCCAGGGGCCCCCGCCCCCACCGCCCACCTCCGCGCCGCCCCCCAGTAGCGCCACGGTCACACCCGTACCGCCGTCTCCCAGCGGCCTGCCAACGCCCGACGTGTCGCCGAACGCCGACGAGCCGCCGGGCCCAGACACGCCGCTCCCGCCTGGCGGCGGAGCAGGCCCCACTGAGCCCACAGACGCGGTACCGCCTGCGCCGGCCAGCAGCCCACCACGCCCGCCGCGGGCGGCCACGCCGCTGCTCCTCACTCTGTTCGGCCGGCTGCAACTGCGGTACCGGGCAGCACCGGACGGCGACTACCAGCCCGTAGACGGCATCGGCGGCCCGAGCCAGGAGATCCTGGCCTACCTCGCCGCCCATCCAGATGGCGCCCACCGCCGAACCATCATCGACGCGGTCTGGCCCGACGACGGCAAACTCCCACGCCAGCGGGACAACCGGTTCTACGCCGCCATCAGCCAGCTACGCCGCAGCCTTGCCGCCGCCACCGGCGGGACGGTCGACGACGTCTTCGACCACGACGACCGGCGCTGGCGGCTGCGCCGCGACCTGATCACCGTCGACCTCTGGCAGGTCGACGAGGCCCTCGACGCACGCCGACGCGCGACGACCACCGCCGACGAGCTCGCCGCGATCCTCCCGCTGGCCGCCACGTACACCGGCCACCTCTCCGACGACATCACCGGCACCTGGGCCGAAGCCCACCGCGAGAGCCTGCGCCGCCAGGTCTCCGACGCGCTCGCCAGCATCACCGCCGCTGTCGGGGAGGACAATCCACAGCGCCTGGAGCTGCTGGAGACGCTGCGCCGCCTCGATCCCTACAACGAAGGGCTCTACGTCCAGATCGCCCGCACCCAGGCCCGCCTCGGCCAGCCGGACGCGGTCGCGGCCACCTACCGCCAGCTGGTCGTGGCCCTCGCCGAGATCGGTGAGCGGCCCACCCCTGACGCGGATCGCTTCTTCCAGGCCGCGATGCGGCCCGGTCCGCCCGGTACGCGGTCAGCCTGACCGTGGCCGACAGTTCCCGCCGCTCTACCGGCCGCGCCGCCGCTCGGCCCACGCCCGCCGATCGACCTCCAACAGCTCCTCATGCGCCGCCGCCCACTGCGCCATCGGCGCCACCAGATCCGCCAGCTCCTTCGCGGCCGGGGTCAGCCAGTAGACCGTCCCAAAGGGAAACGCATGCTCCCGCATCCGCTCGACCAGCCCCCGGTGTTGCATCCACCGCAACGTCCGGGTCAACACGGCCTGCTGGATCAGCGGCTGCGGCCAGCGACGGCCCCGCGGAACGTCATAGCTGCGCAAGGTGCGCAACAAGCCCGTATACGGCTGCGGACCGCTCGACAGCGTGACCAGCACGTCTGGGAGCCAGCCAGGGCTCAGCGTGCGGCGCAGATCGTGCAACAGAATGCGCCGATCAGCGTCAGACAGATCGTCAATCCCTGGCACACTCACTCCCACGGAAGATCCGCAGACCCCCTGGTCTGCTCGACCGTTCCGCCACACAGCGCGACTACCTCGCCGCCCCGTAGCCCCTCTGCGTGACGGGCACTTCGCCCAAGGCTGCACTATCAGGCCGTAAGGTGACAATCCGATATGCGGCCGTCACGGCATCACCCAGGGTCTGTCCGCTGCCCCGCCACCCAGAGACCTGCGTCGAACCGCAGCGCCGCAGCCCCGCTCCCTGCGGAAACGCCGTCTCCGTGATGGCACGACCGCCCCAACGCACCCAGCCCGCCCCCGCCGACATGATGCTCATCACGTCGCGCGATCCCGCGGGCCCGGCAGCCTTCGGACGGCTCATCCTGGCGGCTCCCACGAGCCCACCTTCAGCCACAGGGCGCCGATCAGGCAGGCACACTGTCTGTCGACGCCGCCTCCGACGATGCGGGCAGCTCGACCCGACCGCGCATCCGCCACCGGCACCCTCGGTGACAAACAGGAGCCTCCACAGCATCGGCGTTCGTGATAGCCGCCTCCTCCGAAATCTCTCTCACCCACAACGCGCTCCCGCCCGTGTAGGGCAGAAACATGGTCACGGGCAGCGAGACTCGGGATTCACATCTCCGCGTGAAGGGCGGGCGATGATGGCGACTCCGTGCGGACCAGTCGCCGCTATTAGCGAGCGCGCCGGCACACCAACCTCCATCGCAGTCGGCGAACACTGGCCGGCACCGCCAGCAGGAAGCCACAGAGCCAAAATCAGCGGAGTCCCAGATGCTCCGCCAGCAGGCTGCGCAGCGTGGGGCTGTGGCTGGCGGGTTCGCCAAGTGTGTCGGGTGGCTCGCCATCACTCGCCAACTGTGCTCACCGCTCGCCACCTATCCGGATCGCCACTCCGGTGTAGGGCTCGGTCGGAAATATGGCCACTCCGAGCTGCCAGGCCGCGTGCTAGGGGGCCCAGTGCCGGAGCGCCAGCGACGGCGGTGTTGGCCAGCGCTGACGGTGCCAGCACGATGCACAGCGAGGCCCTGACCAGCGGATTGGCCAAGTAGGCCGAGCTGCTGGCCACGCTGTGGCCAAGTCGCCCGGCGCGTGGCCAGGGAGATCCGACCCCTACAGCCCACCGGACCCCCCACCGGACCCCCCACGGGACCCCCCACCGGACCCCCCGTAAAGACAGGTGGGTGGACGAAGCGCCGTTGGCGCAGGTCAGACGAGGTGCGCCACCCACCCAAGCACTCCGCGACTTAATAGCGAGGCAACGAGCTGATAGTCGATGCGGGATCGGTGCGCTGGCGGCGCACGACTCCTGGGCGAGCCCGACCTCTGGGGTTTGCAGCATGCTCTTTTTCTCTGTTGCTGTTTTGCCGGCTTTCTCCTTTGGCTTTTCCCTTGTATTTCCCTTTTGGTTTTGCCTCTTCTCTTTTCCACTTTTCCACTTCGCGCCCCCGAACGCATTTCCGCCATCCCCCTATCTCTCAAAGAATCATGAATTGGCGGACGATTGGGGGTTGTATTCGGGCGTGCATAGATGGAGAATTAGATATCGACACCGGGTGCGGGATGACACCCCCGGGAGTTCCCGCAAAGCAGAGGAGAGACCTCGTGACCAACAACGCCTTTTCTTCGGACACGCCGTCCGCTCTTCCGGGCACGCGAGTCGAGCGGGAAGACATGGAGAGGGTGACGGCGGACGACTGGCGCACGATTCACGTCAAGGCACGTAAGTTCTGCCGCGTGGTCGACGCCACGGACTCGCGTAAGCGGATGGACGGAAACGCGACCTACACAGGCCGTGGCTACGGCACGGCGGACGTGAGTGACGACACCACGCAAGATGCGGTGTTGCTGTTTGCGCAGCTGCTCGGCAAGATCATCCGGACGTTTGAGCCTGTGACCTACTCCGTGGCCACGCGGGAACCGGACTCCTGGCTCTACGTCACGAAGCAAGGCGGAACCTTCGTCGCCACCCGCGACAGCATCCAGTACACCGCCGTTCGGGACGCTGCCCGCCGCAACGGCTACAAGATCGACAAGAAGCCAAGTGAGACTGACGCGACCCCCGGGGCACAGCTGATGAAGACTGCGGCTCGCATGGAGTTCGTAGCAGTCTCTACGCACCTTGCCGCCAACAGTGAGGCCATCTGGGGCTACGCGTTCGGTGACGGCAGGGAGTTCCCGGTTCTCACGGACGTGCTCAACGAGGGGAACAAGGCCGATGACATCGGACGGGCGGGCATCCTTTCCAAGGTGGCGCAGAAGCGCCACGGGGGCGCCTACGGTTCCCGACGCGCCGTGATCCGCACCCGTGACGCTGCCCTGGCAGAGTTCCGGGAGCTGTCAGAACGAGCTGACGAGGTACGGGAGATGATGACCTACCGTGCCACGCGGGATGGCAGGGAAGACTGACGTTCAGTCCTCGCGGAGAGGGCACCGGGAGAGCCTCCCGGTGCCCTCTCCGCGTTTCTGAGCCGTTTTCCGGCCGGACGGTCGGAACGCTTCCCAGCGCGTAACAAGGTGAGGGCAAAAACCGCCCGAACCAACCTGGCGAACGCGCATCCGGCCGGACGGTCGGAACGCTTCCCAGCGCGTAACAAGGTGAGGGCAAAAACCGCCCGAACCAACCTGGCGAACGCGCATCCGATCGACGCGAGAGGCATGTGGTCGTGTTCGACATTCTCGGTGATCGCGAGCGTGCGCTCGCGATTGTCCAGCGGCGCGGGCGGGATCACTTCCTGATGTTGCTGGATCGTCTGGCGTCGATCTACCACGGCTGCGACTGCAAGATCTACAAGTTCAGCCTGGAATGGATGGACGAACCGTACCTACTCAAAGCGCGGGGGATTCACGGCGACCTGCTGATCTGGTGGCGTTAGCCGCCTACCGGCCGTGCGTCCAAAGCGTGTCACCCATCCATATGGAGGGAGGATCTGTGACCTGTGACGTTCTGTCTGAGGAGTTCGTGCGCCGCTTTGAGCGGGGAGTATGGCGCGAACTGATCGAATCGGCGATGGTCGAATGGTCGCCGGACGAAACCACGAACCTGTACGGCAGTGGTTTCGACGGAACGGAGACCGAGTATCTGCGCGGTGATCCCGCAGGCGAGATCCGTGACTTCCTGGAAGGCGCCGCCGCCGACCTGTCGTCGCTGTTCGAGCGTCTGGGTGATCGGGCGCCTGGGGCCGAAGCGCTGGGCCGGGACTGGGTCCTGTCGCGGCAGCGGCAGGGCGCGGGACTGTGGGACTGCGGCTATGGCCCGGAAGGGGACCGGCTGCACGAACAGGCGATCGTCTACGGCGACATCCTGCTGGAGATCTCCGGGGTCGAGGAGGACTGCGACAGCTGGGTGGTGCGGGTCCTGTGAACGGCCGGCATCTGCGTGTTCACCATCGCGACTACTTCGACCACGAAGCGTACGACGGAGACATCTACCCGCACGACGAACGGTCCGAGGATTTCGACTGCGAACCGGACGAGTACGACCGTGAGGACGGGCTCGGCGCCGTGGACCTTGCCGTGGCCCGGCTGACGGCCTTGGGGGTCACGGAACCTTCGGGTGGCCCGGACTTTCCTGGGTCGCACTGCTGGTGGGGCGGCAGGACGACGCTGAGCCATTACACCGGCGAGATGCGGGAGACCTCCGCGCATCCGGAGGGGTTCAGCGACGCCGAGTGCCGCGAACTCTGGGCGCGGCTGACCGGCGCATAACCGACCCGCTTTTTCTGCTCTCTGCCTGATCTTTTTCGAGGTGGTGCCATGCTTGGCGTGCTCGCGGACCCCACGGTGCGGATCGGGGTCTACATCGACGATGACCACGACTACTACCTGTCTCCCGTCGGCGACCTCGACGTGATCACCGAGGAGCGGGAGCGCTTCGCGGACGAGACGTGGGCTGCCTACGTCCTGACGATCGTGGTGGAGTGCCCGCACTGCGACCGCCGGTACAGCACGGACGTGCTCGGCGGCGTGGTGGTGGAGACGACCGCGCGGGCCGGGTCGATCGTCTGGTCCGATGACCCGTTCCTCCAGGAGAACCCTGCCGACTACCTGACGATGCAGATCCGGGACTTGATCGCTCAAGAGCGTGACGAACCGACCCAGGCCACGGCCTGGCTGTCCCTGCCGGGGACGGATCGTGAGCCAGGTCGAGGCGCTGCCGCTCGCGAACGGGGCGCCCGCCCGCCGGGGGACGGTCGCGTTGCTGGTGTCCCCGCATCGGGAGCCGCTGACCGGTGGCGGTCCGGACGCCGTCCATGTCGAGCTGATCGTGATCCGCTCGGTGACCCGTGACGGGCGGGTTCGCGCCTATGAGGAGATGTGGCCGGGCGGGCGGCCCGTCCGGGTCGCCACGACCGCCTGGAAGATCAGCAGCCTGGTCGACGGGTCGGGGCCCGACGCGGCCCGCGCGGTCGCGATCGCCCGCGCGCACACCTTCCCGGGCCACCGTCAGGTCCGCCCGTGGGCGTCGATCGCCGAGGCCCGCGCGGCGCTGAGTCCCGCGCGCACGCCCGCCCCGTAATCCGCCGCCGCGTGGCGCCCGCCGGACGGTGTCCGGCGGCCCGTCGGGTGGTCCGAAGATCGCCAGCCATCCCGCACGGTGGTGGAACCGGCCCGGGTTCGCTCGCGGGGTGCTCCATCTCCCCCGGCTGGCGAGACGTACGTCGTCGGGTGCTCTGCGGCAGAAAGGAACGGCGATGGGCGATCAACCAGACGTCAGCTCCGACTCGATCGCCACCGCGATCCAGGAAATGATCTTGGAGGATGTCCGCGGCGGGAAGGTACCCGAGGCCGTCGCTGCCTTCGAGCAGTTGCACGAGTTTGTCGATGCGAACGAGTACGTGTTGCAGGCTCGGGAGTCCCTCGGGCTGACGGCTCTGCCTGCCGATGCGGCCGATGCGGCCCGTGACAGCGCAGCCGTTGCCCTCGTCGATGCCTGGCTCGCAGGCAGGTCCTCCGCCCATCCCCTCGGGTCGTCCGGGACGGCCCGCCGCGCCGTGCCTGGGGAGGCGTCGTGAGGCGGGTCGAGCCGCTGCCGCTGACGAACGGCAGGCGAGCGCGCCGGGGCACGGCGCGTCAGTGCTCGACCCGGCCCGCGCGGCGCTGAGCCCCGCCCGCACACCCGCCCCGTAACCCGCTTCCGCATGCCTGCCGCCGGACGGTGTCCGGCGGCCCGTCGGCATGCCCACACATCGCCACCCACCCCACCGCTCACGGGAGGAAGCCGCATGTCGAAGGAAACCCTGACCTGGCTCAACCAGCACACGCTGATCGGTTTCACCGACAAGCGTGGCCACGCCTGGCACTACCGCGCCGACCAGCAGCAGGGCGAGGCCAACCACTACCCGGGGCCGATCCCGGTCGACGACGTCGAGCGCCGGCTGTTCGACTGGACCGCCCTCGAACAGCCGATCTACTTCGAGTCCCCGGTCACCGGCGGTCTGGACGTCGTCCCGGACCGCAAGGCGATCATCCGGTCCGACACCGGCAGCGTGATGGGGATCTTCAGCGACGGCTACCAGCCCCACCCCTACAAGGAATGGCTGGTCGACAACGTCGGGCAGCTCCTCGATGACGATCTCGCGATCGGGTCGGCCGGGCTGCTGCGCGGCGGGGCGGTCGCGTGGGTGTCGGTCGAGGTTCCCGACACGATCACGACCCCGGAAGGGGTCGCGTTCCGTCCGAACCTGCTGGCCACCACGTCGTTCGACGGGTCGCTGTCGACGACCTACAAGCGGATCGTGACCAACGTCGTCTGTGACAACACGATGGCGGCCGGTCTGCGGGAGAAGGGCCAGCAGACCAAGGTCAAGCACTCCGCGAAGTCGCATCTGCGGCTCGGTGAGGCCCGGGGTGCACTCGCGATCGTGCACACGATCGCCGACGACTTCGCCGCCGAGGTCGCCGAACTGTGCGCGCTGGACGTGTCGGACCGGCAGTGGGCGGCGTTCCTGGACGCGCACGCACCCGTGCCGGACGAGAAGGGGCGGGCGCGGACCAGCGCGGAGAAGCACCGCGACGTCCTGAACCGGCTGTGGAACCACGACGAGCGGGTCTCCCCGTGGCGTAACACCGGCTGGGGCGTGGTGCAGGCGGTCAACACCTACACCCACCACGAGCAGAGCGTCCGCGGTGCGTCCCGCGCTGAGCGCAACATGCTGCGCGCCGTGACCGGCGGGGCGGACAGCCTCGACGGCTCCACCCTCGCCACGCTGCGCACCCTGCTGCCCGCCTGACCCGCCGTCCCACGCCTGCCCCCGCCCCGGCCGCCCGCCGGGGCGGGGGCGGTGCGCTACCCGCACAGCTGACCGGAAAGGACCGGGTATCGCGATGTTCGCCGCACTGACCGTCGATGGCACGACCGTGAACAGCCTGGACGAAGACAGCAGCATCAAGCTGATCTTCGACGCCGACACCGAGTTCCGCTGTTCCGCCTGCGGGGCGGACCTTGTCGAGACCCCGCACGGCTTCGACGAGTACCCGACCGCGTCCGCGGAAGGCGTGCTCCTCGCCGACGACACCGTGATCCCCGTGGACGCGCGGACCGCCCCGGACCTGTGGGGCGAGATCTGCGACGAGGTCGCGGACTTGGCCGCTGTCGACGGCGCGATCGGCGAGGACGTCACCCACGGCCACCTGGTCCGCCTCGACCCGGCGCCCGGCCCCGGCGACGACCCGTCCCGGGCCTGATCCCGATGGGCCGCACCGCAGGCCGCCGGACGTCTCCGACGGCGGCCGACTTCGACACGCGCCGCCGACCGACGACGACCGTCTCGACGCCCGCGCGCTGCTCGCCACGCTGACCGGTGATGATGCCAGCCGGCATGCGGCGCTGCGCGCCGCTCGCCTCGGCGACCACACCGCGCCCAGCTACGACCCTGAGCGGGTCGTGCGCATCCTGACCGCGCTACGCGACCAGCTCGCCGACGAGATCGACGCCTGGACCTACCACCGGATCTCCCGTGCCCACGCCGAGGAGAGCTGGCGCAGCCACCTCGAAGGCGGCGGCTGCTCCGCCTGCGTCGATCCCTGCGCCTTCTGCGTCATCTGGGCCGGCACGCTCGATCTGGAACGGGTCGAACGTGCCGGCCGGCACGTGTGGCGGCCCCGCCCTCGCGCGGACGCACAGGCGCGCCCGGCGACCCGACGCCGCCGCGCGGGCCGGGTCGCGGCGCCCTCACCCGAACGGAGCGAGGGAGATGACGCCTGAGTTTCCCCTGCCCTTGACCTTCGTCGGCTGCCCGGTGGTAGCCGGCATCTACGTGCCCCGCGCGGGCCACGACGTGCCGCTGTGGGCTGTCGTCGCGGCCAGCTCCCAGCCCGGCGAGTTCCACGTCGCTCTTCTCCGCGACGACCAGAACAGTATTCAAAGCTGGTACAACATTCCCGGCCTGGGCAAATCGCTCGACCGGATGCGCGCCAAGGCCGATTTCTGGGCGGACTCCGGGGACTAGCCGGACCCGCCACCCAGGAGATTTCCCCCCGGGTTGTAGCCAGCTATGGAAAGGAGCGGCAGTGAACCATGCATCCGAGTTTCCCGAGCTGATGAGACATCTGCCGATCGACCGGCACCGGAACGTGCCTATTCCCGCTGTCACCGCACGTCATCCGGACGGGGAGCCAGATTTCTCGACCGTGGACGGCCGGGAGGCGTTCCGTCTCGCCTCCGAGGGGCGGTGCGGTATCTGCGCCCAACCGTTCGCCGAGGAGGTCGCCTTTCTCGGCAGCCCGGGAGCCGCCGCCGTCGGGGCCTACCACGATCCGCCGATGCATGAAGGATGTGCCGGGGCGTCCACCTGGCTCTGTCCTCACCTGGCCCGCCGGGATATGCGCCGGCTCACCGATCGGCGTTCCACTGGCGCGCTTCCCTCCGGCAACTCCCCGGACAAGCCGGACCGGTGGGTGATGTGGATCTGCCGGGGATTCAGCGGGGCTGTCGTGAACGCCATGCCGGTGTTTCTTCCCGAACCCTACACACGGCTACGGACCTTCACCTATACCGCCGATGGCCAGTTGCACGAAACCTTCGACACGACACCCGGCGTCAGCGGCTGACCCGGCAGCCCTGCCCTCCCTGTTCCTGGAGAAAGAGAGATCATGATGTGGAACGGCCGCCTGCTGCTCGGCGTGCGATTCCTGCGGAGACGCCGATGGGCCCCGCCGCTGGACCCGCGGTCGCGGCGTGAGCGGGCACGTGACATGTTCGTCGACGCCCGCGACGCGTTGCGGATGGTGCTGGAAGACGACATCGAGGCCGAGACCCGGACCGAGTGCCCGTCGACGACCGGGCTTGTGGTCGATGTCTACGCGGACGAACTCGGGGAGGCCCGCGCCCGGTTGATCGCCGTCCTCGCCGACGATGGTTCCACCGGTGACGTACGGGACGTGCTCGCCGAGTCGCTCGCCGACCTGCTCGACGAATGGGCGACCACCGCCAACGCCGACAGCACCGAGATCGTGTTCCGCCCGCTACCCAAGCACCACTGATCTCTATTCGTCGCGTGCCAGGCCACTGTGAAGCCGGCCGATTGGCGACCGGAACGATCTCGCACGGACCGGCGCTTTCTCGCGGTGCTCGTTGCGGGCCGCCGCACACATTCTGAGCCTAGAAGGGACAGCCGATGCGGGTTTCGTCGGTGAGTTACGGAACGATCGACATGTACGACGCACTGCCTCCGCATCCCTGCGCAAGCTGGGAACCGGGAAACGTGGGCAGCTTCTCCCTCCGCATCACCACGCTGCTTGACGAAAGCGGCAGAATTCTCGTCCACGTCGACACTGCACTGACCCTGGACCTCAAGGAGGAACCACCGATCAGGGTCCTGGTAGACGACGAAGAGATTTACACCAGTCCCACAACGACCAGCGGCGACTGTGCCGACCCCGACCACGGACATCCCGTTCCCTGGCGCACCGCCGAGGGCTGAGCAAACACCCGCACGTCGATGCCGGGAAGTCACCCGGCTCACCACGGAAAGGAACGTGATTCCCCATGTTCTACCTGAGTCGCCGTCGCCGCCGACAGATGCGCTTCTGGGGGTTCGTCCTCCTGCTGGTATGGCTGCTGGGCGTCGCCGCCGCGCACAACGTCACCCTCCTCGCCGCCTACACGGCGGTGACCCTCGTCGCGATCACCGTCGATCTGACCTCGGGCCGGCGCCACCGCGGCCGGCGCCACCGCCCGGCCCGACGGGCACGGCCGGGCCGCACCCGCGTCCACCGGCCCGGACGGGCTACCTGACCGGATTCTTCCGAAGGCCGGACTACGATGCCGCGTCGCACACGCATCACCGCCGTGGCCCCGGAATCGCATCTACGCCAGGCCCTCGTTCCGCACCCGGAAGCGGTCGAAGGTGCAACAGCCCAGAAGAACACGCCGCTCTACAGCGTGGCGCTGGCCCACGACAAGAATCGCGCTATCTGGACTACCGATGTTCGCGTCGAGGCTTTTCCGCGCCTGTTCGAAGACCGAAGCACGGCGTGGGAGGTCATCGAGCGAGCGGCGGACATCACCCAGGAACTTAACCCCAAGGTCGCCGTTCACATCGCCTTCCTCACCCACAACGACGGTGGCCGGTGGGCGGCGTTCGTGGACTAGCGGGAACCCTTCCCGATAGGGGCTACGCACCCACGTAGGGCCGGAAGACCAATCAACGCCGGCGAGAAACGCCGGCTCGCGGCACACACGCCAACCACCAGGCTTAGAAACGCGGAGTACGGCCATGCCCAAAAGCAAGATCGATCAGGTCGTGGCGGACTACGTCGACCTGGTCAACACCGCATTGTCGGCCCTCGACTGGGCCGAGCAGGAGATCACGCAGGCGATTGCCCGTCACCCGCATAAGCGGGACCAGCTCTTTCACAGCCACCCGATCCTGGTCCCTACCACGATCCTCTCTCCGGTCGAGTTCGTCTACCGGGGGCACTTCCGGGAGATCCTCGAAAGGGTCGCCACCGGGAAGGACACGCGCCCCGGTACGGCCGCCGAAGCGTGCTGCCTGCTGACCGAGGTCAGCAAGGCCACGCCTTTCCCATCGTACGGCTACGGGCTCTACTTCCGATTGTGGGCGAAAGCGTTCCCCGACCACACGGTCGCGTCGGACTCCCAGCTCGACCACTACGAGGCGCTGTTCGGCTCGAAGATCGACGAGCTGGAGGGTGATATCCGCAAGGACCTGACCGTGCAGGACCGTCAGCTCGGCCCGATCACCTGCGACGGCGTACACAACGGCGTGATCGTGGCCTGCGCCTACGCCCGTACCCAGTAGCCAGTAGCCAAAGGGATCGTGGAACGGAGTACAGCCATGCCCGAGTCCAGCACACCGCTTCCGGCTCTGGCGGGAAGTGTCGCCGCCGAGCTGGGAGACGACTGGAAAACCGAGGCCGGTAACTGGCCGGAGGATGCCTTCCTGGTCAAGAAGTCGAACCCGCTCTGCAAGATTCACGTCCGAATGGGCCGATCCTACAGCAGGCGAGACAAGATCGAAATTTCCGGTGTCTACCCGCACCGCGCGTCCGAGTACCGGACCGGTCGTGCACCCAGGGACAGGACCTATGCCGCGCCGAACAAGTCGGCGGTGGCGATTGCGCGGCAGATCCAACGATATGTTCTGCCAGGCTATGAGGCTGAGCTGGCGCGGGTGTGTGGGATTCTCGATAGCCGGCGCAGAATGCAGCAGCGCGCGGAGGAGATCGCGCGCGACGTCATGGCCGCGTTCGGTCTTCCGTGGACAGGGCTCGACCCCACGGCGGACGAGTACCAGCGAGACCGCTGGGTTCCAGTCGCCAGCTTCTGGCGCCACCCCCAGGAGACGATACGGAATTTCAGCGCCGACCCCATGCACGGGGGCGAGGTCGAGTTCAAGTTCTCCGCGCACGCCGACCACGCCGTGAAGATCGCCGAGTTCCTGGCCTCTCTTCCGCCGGTTGAGTAATGGCCGGCGGCCTTCTCGACAGGTCGTGCGGACACCAGACCCCACTACCCGTTCTCACCGGCCAGAGCGGGCCAAGGCCGTGCGATGGCCGACGTGCCGCCGTCGGCGCCTGGGCCCCGCGCACCTTCTCGGTCCGGCCGGTCCGGCCTCCTCATCCGCACTGCGATCAGCCTGTCCGCCGTGTCGCGCCCGAAGGGAGCGCCCACCATGCCCTCGACCCCGCATCTGCTCGGCTTCGCCGAGCTTCTCGGCCGGCTCCACCATGTCCTGACCGTCAACGGCGAGGACACCGTCACCCGTCGCCCCGTCGATCTGACCTACCATCCGTACTTCGGCCGGGACGGCTGGCCCCGCCGTCTACACGGGCATGTCCTGTTCTGGCTGAACGGCCACCTCGATCCGGCCAGCCTGCTCAACCTCGATTCCGCCGCCGACGTCCTCGGGGCACTCGGCTATCCGCTCACCGTCAAGGCCGCTGTTCTCGCCAGCGAGGCTGAGCAGCTCAGCTTGCAGGGCTGGACCTGGGGTCACGCCGTCCACACTGCCATCCTGCGCACCACCGAGGACGACGAACCGGAAGACACCCGCATCGGCGACGCCACCGTGATGGCCGTGCTCTCCCACATCGCCGCCCACCACGCCCCCGAGATGACCAGCCCGACCCGGACCAGCCCGCTGTTCCACCGCGGCTATCCGGCTGGGCTACTCGGCCACCTGGCCGCCGAGCTGCGCCTCGACGCCGTCCACGCCTCCGCGCTCGGGGACACCCATGCCCTGGCCCTGTTCGGCCACCTCGGCTGGACGCTCTCTCCCCGCGCCGGCGCGGTCCTCACCACCGCCGAACAGGTCGAAGCGGACGGAGCCACCTGGACCGACGTCGTCATCCAGGCCAGGGCCGCCTCCCGCGACCACCTGCCCCGCGAGCCCTGGGACCGCTGAACCGCCCCAACAGCCCGCGACCACCTCGGCCACCGGTCCGCCGAACTGTGCCGCCGCCGGTCCCGCTCCCGCAGGAGGCGGCCGGCGGCGGCCGTCACGACCACCCTCGCCCCCAGGCAGAGCGGTGTCTCGTCCTGCGACCTGCACTTCCCTCCCCCTCCACCACCGTCACGAGGAAGAGAGCCATCAGCATGCGTGAATACATTGCGCGCGCGGGCACGGATGATGCCTGGCTGTGCCGATGCGGCAACAGCCCAGGGGCCGACGGCTTCGTCCCGGTCCACCGGGGCCGAGAGATCAACCCGAGCTCGGCCCGCTGGCGTGGCCACTATTGCTGCCTGACCTGCGGTCTGTTGATCACCTGGCCCACCCGAGAGATCATCGGGCGCATCCACTTCGCGGACCTCGTCCTGTGCGGGTCCGCGCCCTGCCCGAAGCGGCGACGGCGACCGTCTTTCCCGCCGCGCAGCAGGCGCGTGCGTCAGCGACGTCGAGCGCGACGGTCCGGCCCTCGGCAACCCCATCAACCTGCCCCTCCGCGGTGACACGACCGGGCGGCGCGCCAAGATCGGCCGGTGCGTAGCCAGTCGGGACCCACAACATCACCGCGGTCCAGACACGATCGGAACGCTAAGCCCGGCCGGGGCAGAACGGGATGCGGGGCCAGGCAGAACACGCCCGGTGTGGTGCCGGCCGGCCTGGCGCGATCAGACTGGTGGCGAAGGCGGTCCGGCACCGTCCTTGCGGGTGTGCCGGACCGGCTGCCGCTGCGATCCGCACCCCGTAGAGGACACCACCGATGAACTTCGAGTCCCACGTCCTGGTCGACATGACCGTCAAGCAGGTCCAGGACGCCCTGGCGAAAGGCGACCAACCCGCGATCGCGGTCCTGGAAGGAGAACCCTCACGCACGCTGAGTAACTCGGCCTACCTGCGTGACCCCGCCCGCGCGGAAGCGTTCGAGCGGCAGGTCGCCGAGGAAGCGAACCACATCGATCTCGAACGTATGATCCTGGCCGTCCCGCAGATCAGCAGTCCCGAGACCATCGACGAGGAGACCTCTGTCCGGCTGCGGTCCCCCTACACCGGCGGGCCGGTGCTGGAGGACGACGGCGAGATGCACGTGATCCTGTGGGTGCTCTGGGACGCGGAGGAAGGCCACGAGTCCGGGATGGTCCCCTACCGGCGCAAGCGCGACGGCACACCCGTCTTCGACGCGTTCGACGGCTCAGATCACATCTTCTCGATCCCCCTGAACTTCGGCGGTGGACCCGGCCTCGTTCTGCTACGGGAACTGCTCGACGAGACCCTGCAACGACGACGCACCCACCCCTGACCTGCCCCGCCGGGCACGTAGCCAAGGCCAGACCGGCTCAACACCCAGCACCCAGGGCGTGGTGCCCGCGAGCGCGAGGTCCGCGCACTGCCAGCCGGGCGGTCCACCGGCCAGCGCACCGCTGCCCACCGCCCAGCAGCGCCCGCGGTCGTCACCGAACCACGAGATTGCCCATGTCCGCCGAAACCGGCATCGCGACCCCAGAACGCCATAGCCAACCGGCGGCGGGCTGCGCACCTCCGCATACGGTGGACACGCCTACGAGCCGTCTACACCCCGACCGCCGTTCCACCGCCCTGGAATCTGGAACGGTATTCCTGGACCACTGGAGGCCGCGATGAACGACGCCACCTGGACCCTGGTGACCGACGTCGTGGACCGTGTCCAGCAGTCCATCCGGATGACCGACTACCCGGCCATCGTCATCCTCGACGGGGACAGCCGCCAGATCCTCTCCGACTACGACTACATCCACGGCGAGAACGCCCGGACCGACTTCGAGACCCGCGCCGCCGACCACGCCCGCGCCCTGCACGCCCGCCGGTTCACCTTCGCCGTCCCGCAGATCATCGAGATGAGCCCCGGCAACCTGCAAGCCCACGCCTTCTCCGTCCGGCCGCTACGCGACGGCGAACAGGAATGTGTGGTCTGGACCGCCTACGACGCCGACGACGGCGTCGACTACGGCTGGGCCCCCTACACCCGCCGGCCGACCGGCCAGCCGATCTTCGATGAGCCCAGCACGTTCCACCTCCCGGCGAGGCCGACCAGCGGCTTCCCCGGTCTCCGCCTGCTGCGCCTGCTCACCGCCGACTAGGCCAGCGCCCACCGGGCACTGTTCGCGTACGTCGTCGGCCGGGCCGGCATGTCCGTCCGCGCGCTCGCTCGCGGACGGCCGCTCGCAGGTGAAGGGCCAGCAGCGATGACGTCGTTCCGCTCTTCGTAGCTGTCCCCTGACCGGCCCCGTCTTTCTGCTGGGCCGGCACGCCGCCGACCGCACCCAGTGCGCGGCGCGTCCCGACATCGCCATCGGCGACACCCTGCCCCGGCCCGCCGAGGCGCTGACGCGTGCCCGCTCAGCGACGCGTCAGGGGCTGGCATTCGCCCACCCGCGCGCACCGCCGGAGATCGCCATGCCTTCCTTCGTCCACTGTTTGCTATCAGACAAGTACACGACGCTTCGTATCTCTCCCCGTTCTCGGCTGATCCACCTGACGCTTTCCGGGATGACTGTGACCCTCTGCGGTCGCACCTTCCGTGAGCAGATTCCCTCGGAACAGCCAGGCGCCACCGCACCCATCTGCGGGCGCTGCGCCCGCACGGCCGTCCTGCACCCGCTCGACCGGGACCCGCCCGGCTACCACCTCACCGCCACGTCGACCGGGCCCGGTCAGGTCACCGCGGCCGACCCGACCGGACACACGATCGGCACCGCGGACACCATCGGATCTGCCCGCTTCCACGCCTGGGACCACGCCCACACCGCCGCGCTCGCGACCGCAGGTCTGCGCCGCGACCGCCGACGGATGGGACCCGCCGACAGCGAGGCGTGGCGGGTTCTCCTCGCCGCTCCGGTCGGCCGCTGGCGGCCCGCCGGCACGATCCACACCCGTACCGACGGGTTCCTCGCCGACCTCGACGACGCCGACACTCCCATACGACGATCTCCCCTTCGACGAAAGCCCCACCCCCGCCGTCACCGGCATTCCATAGGCGGAACCGGCGCCAGCCGCGTCGCGCGGTCCCCTCGAATCCCTACCGGGTTCCCGCGGAGACCGCCGCGACTGTGCCCAGCCCGCGCTTGTCCGGCCGCGTCCCTGTGAGTTCCGGCCGCACCGCACGGCTGGGCTTCCGGACTGATCACTGGCCCCGGCGCAGCCCACCCCGGACCCTTTCGCGCTCCCGGCCAGCCGAAGCCGCAATCCCGCGTGGGCACAGGGACCCGGCCCCCGCCCTTCCCACCCGTTCCCGTTCCCCATTCCCAGGGAGGAAGCATGTTCACGACCAGCGACAACCGCTCCTACGCCCGTGAGGTGGGCGCCCGACTGCGCGCCATCCGCACCCAGCAGGGCCACTCCCTCCAGCAGGTCGAGACCCGCTCGGACGGCGAGTGGAAGGTCGCGGCGCTCGGCTCGTACGAACGCGGCGACCGGATGATCAGCATCGGGAGGCTCGCCGCGCTCGCCGACTTCTACGGCGTTCCCGTTCTCACCCTGCTGCCCGGCGGACAGCCCGATCCCCTCCCGCCGCAGGCCGCCCGTGTCGTGCTCAACCTGTCCGCCCTGGCCCTCGTACCCGTCGACGACGCCGGGCCGCTGCGCCGCTGGGTCGCCCAGATCCAGCGGGAACGCGGCGACTATGCCGGCCGGGTCCTCTCGATCCGCGAAGGAGACCTGCGCACCCTCACCACCCTCTACACCCTCAACCGCGACCAGTTCCTCGACATGCTCCAGCAGTGGAAGGTGCTCGACCCCACGAGCACCCTCGCCAACACCTCCGACACAGCAGGAACGCAGCGGCTGTGATCCAGCCGGCAGCGCTTCCGTCTGTGTGCTCTCCCGCCGAGCTTGGCGGGAGAACACACAGACGCGGACAACCTCGACGCGACCGCCGGTGCATCCCCGGTCATCATCGAATAGTGAGGATGGGCGGTGTTTCCCGAAGCCGCGTGGCTGCCGGTCGTCCCGGCGTTGACGGACGCCGTGGCGCGGGAGGAGATGCTTGAGAACATGCTGACCATCGACGCGCGGGTCCAGCGGGCGGCCCGGCGTTACCAGCATCGCAGGCTGCTGATCCCCATCGTCGCCCAGCTGCTACTCATGCTTCCCGCGATCGCGTGCGCGATCGTGTGGCCGCCGTTCACCCCTCCTGTCGACCTCCGCGGCTTCGCGACGGGTGGGCTGGCGATACTCGGCGCCATCGCGGGTCTCGGCTTCTACAGCAGCCGAGCTGCCTGGGTCCTCGACCGGGCACCCCTCGCGCCGGCCAGCGCGCGCGTCGCCTCCCACGCCCTCACGTTGCACCGGACGCTGCACGACCCCGACCTGACCGGGATAGCACGCCACACCGAGGCCGTCAGGCTCCTCTACCTGCTGGCCCACGCGGCACGCCGTCTCGCACGCGACCTCGGTGACAACACCATCCCCGGACTGGCCGCCCCGGATCTCGCCACAACCGCGGCCAGGGACGCGGACACGACCCGCGCCGACCTCCTCCACGGCATCCGCAGCCTGCTGGACAACATCGCATCCCTCCAGCAGGCGATCCTCGACCCCACGGGCGATCACAAGGTTCCCGACCCGCCGCTGACCGGGTCCGACCCGCGCAAGAGTTTCGAGCGCACCGCCGCCGGCCTGGACCGCGCCGGCCGCAACGCGCTCGATCTCATCGCCCTCGCTCTGACCACACCGGCTCCCAGCCGCCCGCCGAACCGCCATTGACGACCACCACCGCTCGAATCCGGACATCGAACCGCCGGCTCGGGACCGCCCACGCCGGCTATCTTGGTCGGCAGAGGCATTTCATTCCCACATCTTTGTCAGCGCCGCGTCGAATGCGCATGCAGCGCCCTACGTGCCCGGCCTGGTTGCCCCAAAATAGTCATCGCCGGTCCACCTATATTGGGATATTTTCACCACTTTATTACGACCTGGAGCTGTGATCATCTGCCCGTTGCCGATGTAGATCGCGACGTGGTGGATGTTGGTGGCGGTGCCGTAGAAGACGAGGTCGCCGATCTGGAGCGGCTCCCCAGGCGGGACCACCGGCCCGGCCTCGTACTGGGTCTGCGCGGTGCGGGGCAGGTCGATCCCGGCGGCCTGGTAGGCGGCCCTGGTGAGTCCGGAGCAGTCGAAGCCGCCTTCGGCTGGGCCGTCTCCACCCCACAGGTAGGGGATGCCGAGCTGGCCCTGGGCGTAGATGACGGCGGCGTAGCCGGCGTCGGACGGGCTGGTGTCGGCTCCGAAACCGCCGCCGGTCGAGCTGTACTCGGTGGCCTGGGTGACGACCTGCGCGACGTAGGCGTCTGAATGGTTATAGGCCCACAGCGCGCCGGTCAGATCGGCTGCGACATGATTATCGCACAGATAGAAAGCCGCGGCGTAAACGGCGTCCTGGGCGTTGTAGAGCGACGGTGGGCTCGCGCCGCCCGCCGGTAGCGGGTGGCGGGCGACGACCTCGGCGAACGTTCCGGCGAGGAACTGCATGGGCCCGGCGGCTCCGGCGCTGTTGGTGCCGCTGACCACACCCGGAAGCCGACTCCGACCATGGTCGGATTCGACTTTGCCGATGGCGGCGAGGGTCGTCCAGGATAGGCCGGGGCAGGTGGCGGCGGCCCGCATGTAGAGGTTCAGGTAGTCGGCGGGGATGTCGTCGAGGGCGGTCTGGCTGGGGCTGCCGCCGCTGTTGCAGCCGAGGAACCAGCCGATGACCGGTAGGCACAGGACGCGTTCGGCCGCCCCTACCGCGGCGGCGCCCGTCATCACGATGAGCAACACCACGGCGGCGACCGCTCCGGCGAGGTATCTGGTCGTGGCCGCTCACCCCCGGTACTTCTCGGGAGGCATCGGCGCGGGCGGGCGCAGGCCCGCCCCGGTGGGGATGGTGTCCGGCCGGTCGGACACCGGCGCGGGTGCAGGCAGCCGGGGCCAGGCCCGGGGCAGCTGGTCGAGGGTGAGCCGGCCGGCGCGGCTGGCGGTGAGAGGCAGCCAGCGGGCGGGGGCCGGGTCGAGCTGGTCGTCGGGTGGGGCGAGGGTGGCGGCGGTCGTCGCGACCGGGACGGTGTGCGGCTGGTCAAGCCCGGCGACGGCGTCGGCCAGGGCACGACGCGCGCGGGTCTCCCGGTTGGTGGTCGGGAACCAGAACAGGACCGGGGTGGTGATGCCGGTCGCGGTGGCGAGCCGCCCGTATTTGTCGATCTTCGCGGCGAGACGGGCGTAGGGTTCGGTGGCCCAGTCGAGTTCGAGGAACCATTCGAGGTCGCTGCCACGGCTGGTCCAGCGGCCGTAGGCGTCGGGGCGGACGATGTCACCGAACGCGGCCCGGGTGCGGGCTTCGGACCACCAGGCGGTGAGCGTGCCGGCCGGGTCGGGCTTGCGGGCGTGGGCGATGAGATGGGTGAAGAAGCCGTTGACAGCAACGCGGTGGGCGAGTTGGGGCCAGTAGGCGACCCCGAGGGCCCGCTCGTGGCGGTAACCGGTCGAGGCCAGGTCGACGCCGTCTTCGGCCGCAAGGATCGCGGCACCGGCGACGTCGCACACATAGTGCGCGGGCGGCATGCCTTCACCGACGGGGCTCAGCGGTTGGAAGCGGTCGATGACACGCCAGCGGTAGAGCTGGAGGAGCCGTTCGTTGGCGGTGCGCCGGGTGGGCCAGCCGGCCTGGACGAGCTGGTGGGTGGTCAGGACCCGGTGTTCGTAGAGGAGCCGGGCGATCCACCGGTCCCGAGGGCTGAGGTGGGGGGTGAGGTTGGTGAGGTGTTCGGCGTCGGCGACGACGCGGGCGGTGGGACGCATCGGGGCCCGGAGGGCGCGCTGCGGCAGCGGCTTGGCCATCGGGGAGTCCTTCGAGGCGGGATAGATGCGTGTGGTCAGGGGACGCGGCGTGGGTCGGCGGTGGGCTGCGGCCGTGGACCGGTGGGCGCCGGGGTGGCGGGCGCGGCGGCGCGGCGGCGCAGGGCCCGGCGGATCTGGACAGCGCGGCCCGGCACCGGCGGGGGCAGCTTCTCCGTGACGACCGTGAACGCGGGGGCTTCTTCCCCGCCGACGACGAGGCGGGCGGCGGCGTGGAACACGCCGAGGTTGGCCAGGTCGTGCTCGGCGAGCCGGGGCTCGGTGTGCCGGGCGAGCCGCTTCGCGTCCGCCGGGCTCACCGTGAAATAGATCTTCGAGCGGGCGTTGGCGCCGATGCTTTCTTCCAGATGCCGAGGCAACTGGACGAGGTTCTGGTGCGCCAGGGTGATTCCGAGCCGGTAGCCACGGGCGGCGGCGAGCATGTCTTCCAACGCGTACGGAAGCGTGAGGAAATGGTGCGCCTCATCCAGGTACAAACTGGCGTCCGGCCTTTTCCCTTGAGGTAGACGCGCCCGGCGGGTGGTGGCCTGCCAGACCGCGGACACAACAATCGAACCCATCAGCGCGGCGGTTTCGACGCCGAGGGCGTCTTGGGCGATGCGGACCAGGCACACCCCGCCGTCGTTGAGCACGGCGTCCATGTCGACGGTGGAGGGGCCGGCGGCGATCGCGGCCCGCACGAACGGCCGCAGCAGGAAGCCGCGGAGTTTGTTCATCAGCGGGGCGACGACGTGGCCGCGGGCGGCGTCGGAGAGGGCTTCGTACCAGGTCCAGAAGCCGGCCAGGATGTCGTCGTCGATCTCCCCGAGCGCCCGGTGCCGGTAGGCGGTGTCGGTGAGCAGTTTCGGGAGGTCGGTGAGGACGGGGATGCCGGGCTGGGTGGCGAGGGTGAGCAGGCCGGCGCGGAAGATGTCCTCGGTGCGCGGTCCCCACGAGTCGGCGTACACGCGGCTGAAGATGCTGACCAGGTTGTCGACGGCCCGTTGCCGGTCAGGCTGGTCGAGCGGGTTGAGGCACGGCGGCCGGCTGGCGGACTCGGCGTCGAATAGGACGAGCCGGTCGAGGGCGTCGAGGGGGTAGCGGGCGAGGATGTCGATGATCTGGTCGCCCTTCGGGTCGACATTGACCACACCGCGGCGGGCAGCGACGTCGTCCAAGGTCATGCGGGCGAGGAGTTCGGACTTGCCGGCGCCGGTCGCGCCGAGGACATGCAGGTGGTGCCGGGCGTCCGGGACCCGCAGACCGACCGGCCGCGCGTGCCCGGCGTCGGTCCGCCCGATCGGGCGGACGTTCGGGGCGGGGCCGGCGACACCGGGCGGTGGGGCGACCGCTTTCGCGCCGGCGCGTTGCAGGCCGGGGGTCGCCTCGTCCACCGGCAAATGCGCCAGCGCGCCGAGCTCGGCGACCGAGAGCAGGTCGCCACGGCCGAACTGCCGAGCGGCCAGGACGGGCAGCGGATGGCGCAGCCGGATACGGCGGTAGTAGTTGTGCTCGCCGTAGGCCGCGAACGCCGACGCGATCGCGTGCGCCCGGCCGCGCAGCTGGCTGGTCACCTGGGCGGCGGTGGTCTCGTCGGTCTGTTCGTCAAGGATCGCGGCGATGGCGTAGCGGACACGGACTTCGTACTGGGCCCCGCGCTGCTTGGTGACGATGGCGCGGTCTTCCGCGGAGTGAGCCAGCGACGTCTGCGGGTCTGCCTTCACCGGGGTGGTCGCTGTCCGGCGGCGCTGCCGGGTGCGGCCGGTGTGGGGGGTGAGCAGGTCCAGCAGCCCGCCGATCAGGTGCGCGGAGCCACCGGAGCGCAGCCGGCGGGCGGCCTGGCGGGACCGGGCGACGCGGCGACCGGTGACCGGCCGGGCCAGGATCTGCACCGCCGCCCGCTGGTTGCGGGCGAGGCTGCCGGGCGCGCCGAGCAGAGCGCGGATCGGGTCAGCGTCGTGGTCCGTACGGATGGGCAGTGCTTCGGGGCGGGCGAGGCGCAGTTCACCCCCGGCGGCCAGCAGCCGCCGGCCGGGCCGGGCGATGACGGGCAGTGGCGCGCGGGCGGGGGTGGTGCGGGTGTGCGCTCCGGGCCAAGCCGCCTCGACGGCGCGTTCGACGAACCCATCGGGGACGACGCCGGGTACCCAGATCTGGATGCGGACGCCGTCGGCGGTGAACTGGTACTCCCACACCAGGTGCGGCTGGCCGATCAGACGTCGCCAGCCGGGCCGGAGTAGACCGAGCAGGTTCGCCCACAGCGCGCTCGCGCCCGCCGGGTCGACGGTGGGCGGGGCCAGCACGGTGACGAGGCGGGCTCCTGTGGTGAGCCGTTGCTGGTAGCGGCGGCGCATCCGCCGCCGCAGGGTGAGCAGGCCGGTGACGGTGAGGGCGAGCAGCGGGACGGCGACGGGTCCCCAGACCGGCGCCCATACCCGCAGATGGTCCAGCAGCTCGTGAAGGAAGCCCCAGGGGTCGGCCGGGGAGGTGGCGATCGGTGAAGTCGGCGTGGTGGCTGCCGCGGCGAACAGGTCCATGGTCACGATCTCCGTGCGGCTACTGTGGTGGCGGTCAGGCGGGGTCGAGGTAGATCTGGCCGTCGTCATCGCCCGGGTCAGCCGGTACGGCAAGATCGAGGAAGCCGTCGTCGCCCGCGTCGTCGGGGTATGCGGCGAGTTCGGCCGGGTTCGTCGTGACTAGGCGGTGCTCGACGTTCGAGGCCAGGGCCTGAAAGGCGACCCGCTGTGCCCCCGCCGCGAGGAGTCCTTGACCGCGGTCGGCGGAGAGCAGGAACTGCCGTTCACCCTGGGACAGGTCGAACACGGCAGTGATCTCGTCGATCGCCTGCGGCGCCTGCCTCAGCAAGATCTGGGTGGCGGCGTTCGTGACGATCGCCCTGCCGAGATCGGTGGCGAGCACGTCAGCCGTGTCCTGGGTGGCCACGGTGAGCCCGGCCCAGTACTTGCGGGAGGACTTCGCCATCCGGAACAGGAAGTCCGCGCCGGCGGGCTGACGCATCAGCAGCCACGCCTCGTCGACCACGACCAGGCGGGGACGGCGGTCGGCCGGGTTGGAGACCCGCCGCCACACAGCGTCGAGCACGAGCAGCGTCCCGATCGGCTTCAACTCATCTGCCAGGTCGCGCAGCGAGTAGACGACCAGGTGGCCGTCGCCGCTACCGGTGGTCGGCCCGTCGAACAGGCCCGAGAACGCCCCCGCCGTGTAGGGGTGCAGGCGGGCACCGAGCGCCACCGCCGCCGGGTCGTCGGAGCGGGCGAGAGTAGTGGCGAGATCGACCAGCAGCGGCGCCGGTCGGCCCCAGCTGCGCGGGTCGGAGCTGATCCCCACTGCCTGGTAGGTGACAGTGATCGCCGCGTCGAGGGCTGCCCGTTCGGCCGCGGTCAGCTGGCCGACCAGCACGGAGATGACGGTGTGCAGGAACAGGCTGCGGCGGACCAGCGCGTCACGCGGCGCGGTCCGACGGCCGTCGGGTGTGGTCTGGATCGGCAGGTCGAACGGGTTGATCCGCACCCCATCGCCGCCGAGGTGCAGGTAGGTGGCACCGACCGCGGCGGCAAGGCGGGCGTATTCGTCTTCCGGGTCGACGACGTGGACCTCGATACCCCGGTACAGCGAGCGCAGGAGTTCGAGCTTGACCAGATAGGACTTGCCGGCGCCGGAGCGACCCAGGAGGACCGCGTTGTGGTTGTCGACATCGCCGAACCGGTCCCAGTACACCAGCCCGTTGCTGGCGACGTTCAGCCCGTAGAGCACCCCGGCCGGAGCTAGGGACGTCGGGTCTGTGGGCGGCAGATCGGGGCTGGTGAACGGGAACGCGGCACTCAACGCTGCGGTGTCGAAGGTGCGGCGCATCCGCACCTGGTCCAGGCCCAGCGGCAGGGTGCTGACCCAGCCCTGCAAGGAGCGGTAGCTGACTGGCTTGGCGTCCAGCAGCAGGCTCGCGGCCAGCGCGCGGACAGCGGCGACCTCGTCGGCCAACTCGGCTTCGCTGGTCGCGTGGACGGTCAGGTACAGACCGAGCCTGAAGAGTTTGCCTTCGCCGCGCGCGACGCGGGCGGACAGGTCGTAGGCGTCCTCGGTCGCGGCCTCGACCTGCGGGTCGACCAGCCGGCCACGCTCATCGCCGAGCTGCCGGCCCGATTCGAGTTTCGACAGCTGGCGGCGGAGCCGGTTCGCCGCGGTGACCGCGTCGATCGGCTCGACATGCACGGCGACATCCACCCGGCCGGGATAGGTCAGCAGTGGGGCGAGCCAGCCGGCGTGGACCTCACGCGGGTAGCCGGTGATCGCCATCGTGGCCAGGAAGTCCCCGCCCACGTCCAGGTGGCGGGGCGCGATCGACAGCGCGTCGGGGACGAACGCCGCCGCGGCGGCGTCCACCGGCGCTGTCGATGGGCTGAGGGCCTGGGCCTGGGCCTGGGCGCGGCGTCGGGCTCGTCTACTCATCGGCGGTGTCCCTTCCGCGCTGGCCGTCGGGAGCCGTCGTCGGAACGCCCGGCGGGCGGACGCAGGGCTGGCGGGTTCCAGAAGTCGGGGTCGTCGGCGTCGTCGGACCGGTCGTCGTAGCCGGGGTCGGCCGCCGCGGCTGGGGTGTCGAACCCGTCGTCGTCTGGGAAGCCGTCGTCCTCGCCGGGTGGGTAGCTGTCGGGGAGATCTGCGGAGATGACCTCATCGGGGGCGGCGAGCGCGGCTGGCGGCACCAGGCCGGCGGGGTTGCAAGCGGCGGCCAGCACGCTGGTCGCCGTTCCGGCGTCCAGCGGCGTGACGACGATCCCGGCGGGTGCGAGCAGGTCGGTGGCCTCGGCGAGGCGGCGGGCGAGCCGGGTGTGCGCGGCGCGGCGGGTGGCATGTCCGGCACGGCGGGCATCGCGGGCCGTTCTGCGTCGGCCGGTCAACGCGGCCAGCGGGGACGCCCCACCGAGCCCGTCGACCGGGCCTGCGGTGACGAGCGGTTCACGGAGGACGAGCAGCACCTGCCGGGTAAGGAGCTGCATCTCGTCGGCGAGCTGGGCCAGGTAGGTGGCGTGTTCGCGGGCCGCGTGCGCGAGCGCCGGGTGGGGCAGCTGGTCGGCGGCGGCGTCGAGTTCCTGGATCTGGGTCGTCAGGTCGGCGGGCATCGCTCGCACGAGGATCTGCACGGGCGCGGTCAACGAGTGCAGGTAGCGGGCGAACACGGCGACCAGCCCGTCCTGTTCGCCGGGCGTGCGTAGCGCGAAGTTCACCGTGCTCGCGACCGCCACGACCGCCAGCCCGTCCGACCCGAGGTCGATCACGCCGACCCCGGCGTTGGAGATGACGGTTCGGGCCGGCAGCCGCAGCGGCGCCGCGTTCTGAACACCCACGTCGGACCGCCGGCCACCGGAACTGTTGGCCGTGCGGGCGGCCAACCAGGATGGGGGCGGAATCACCCCTTCGGGGGCGTTGATCCGGTGCCGAGGGCTGGTCCGCTGGCGGATCGCGGCCACCAGCAACCGGTCCACCGACAACCCGTCGCGCTGACCCAGCACGAGGCCCGCCGCGCCAGCTGCGACCGGCACGGCGACCAGTGCGAACACCGGCAACGGCACCACAGCGCGAGTTGCGGCCCAGCCGAGGTAGAGCACGATGCCGGTGAGCACGAGGATGAGCACCTGCCGGGCGGTAAGACCCGCCACAATCCGGTCCTCACGATCAACATCGGCAGGAATCCTTACCGGATGCGTCATCGGTTGTGATCACTTTCCCTTCGGGGGCTTGCGGGGACGGCGGGGCATCGCTGGCAGCAGCTGTTGCTGGTAGCGAGGTGGTACCGGCCGTGCCGGCGATGCCGGACGGGCCGCCGACGGTGGTGAGGCTGGGAGTGCACTGGCGGCTGAGGGTCGGGGCCGGTCGACCTCGACGGGGAGCAGCAGCTGACCGCCCCGGCCCACCCACGCCCCGCCGCTGCCCGGCAGGTAACGCACGCCGGGACCGGCAGCCCGACCGAAAGGCAACAGAAGTTGGCGATGCCGGGCGTTGGCCTGCGCCACGCTCCTGGCCGGACGAGGCTCCGCGGCCGGCCGGGAGCGACGGACGCGAGGCACCTGGGTGTATGGCAGGAGCAGTTGGCCGTCCGCATCCGCCTCAATCCGGTTGTCCGGGACCGTCGATCGGCCACGGCCACGGCCAGGTGCGGCAGGAGGCGAGGGCGAAGGTCCACCGCCAGGGCCCGGTGGCGACCCTCTGCCCCGCCGACGACCTGGTGGCGGAGACGGGGGTGGCCAGGCCGGCGATGGGGGCGGTGAGGGCTGCGGCGGCCTCGGTCCCCGCCGGCGGGGACCAGGAGCCGGTGACGGTGGTGGCGGTGGCGGTGGCGGTTGTGGTGGCGGCGGCCAGCCGGGAGGCGCCGGCGGTCCTGTCCGGGGCCGGCGGCGCGGCGGTGCTGGCGGCCCTGGACGGCGGCGGCGCGGAAACGGCGGTGGTGCTGGAGGTCCGCCGCGCCGGCGCGGCGGAGTGGGAGGCCCTCCACGGCGGCGTGGCGGGGAGGGGGGCCCTCCACGGCGGCGTAGACCAAGCAGACCAAGCACCCGTCCCAGGAGGTAGGCACGTGCGATACGGCCCAGAATGCTGCTGCCGTGCCCGATTCTCGGCATCATCCAGAAAGGGATCTTTACGAGGAAGTAGAGAAGGGTGATCGAGGCGAGTAGGTTCACAACCCCATCCGGGGTCGGGCCGAACAGAGTGAAACCCCCCGGAGCAAAGAACACCTTGAAGCTGGCGAGCAGCACGAACGACTGGGCAACCTGGATTCCCAGGCAGCCGAAGAACGCCCGCCACCACCAGAACGCCATCCTCTCGGTCAAGGGATGGCCGTGCCCGGCCAGCGCCAGCGGCGCCGCGCCGATGAGCGCGACCTCGATGACGATGCGGGCGATGTAGGTACACAGGAGCACGACGACGGAGCCCGCGACGAACAGGCCGAGGAAGATGACGAAGATGCTCTTGTTGACCCCGCCGCGTCCCGGCAGGATCGCCCCGATGATGATGTTTTTCAGCTGACCGGCGGCCGTGTCGGGGTTTAATCCCTGACCAAGGATCCCACCGGGCAGCGCGTTGGCGATCTGGATGGCCTTCGTGGCCAGGAACTGAGACAGCCCGGCAGCGAGGAACCCGATCGGGATACGGGGTGCGATCTCTTTGATCGTGATGCGGGACTGAACCGTGCCCAGCGACATGATTGTGATCCCACCGAACATGATCAGCGTGCCGTAAGCGGTGGCACTGATCGCCCACGACGTCGACCACATCTCCCCGATCGCGGGAAGTTGCGATGGTTCCGGAGTCGTCAACAAGGTGCGGCCGAGTAGATCCAGCAGCGGGTTGAGCGCGGCGGTCACCAGCGTGCGGAAAAACGCGGTAATGGCATCGTTGATCGCATCAGTGATCCACCCGACGATCCCGCCACCGTCACCGCCGGTGTCCGGCGCCGATGGGGTCGTCTGCGGCATCGGTGGGGCCGGGACCTCCGGCGTGGTCGCGCAGTTCGGGTCGCCGGCCGGGCACGGCCCGCCGGCGCTGCCAGTACCGGTGCCGCCGCCCTCGGGCTGGGTATCCGAGGTGTCGGGCGCGGGCTGGCTGTCCGGGGTGTCAGGCGCGGGCGTGGCGCCCCCACCCGAGGGAGCCGGCGTGGCTGGCGCTTCCTGACCCGGAGGAACCGGGGACGGTCCAGGCTGCGGATTCGGGATAGGACCGGTAACGCCAGGCGTGCCGGTGGACGGGGCAGACGCGGGGGCGGGTGGCGCGGTAGCAGCGAAGGCCACCGCGGGGAACAGGACAGCCAGCAGCAGCGTGAACGCCGCCGTCCCGGCCAGCATCATTCCCCAGCCCCGCCCGCGGTCGCGGCGCCGGGAGAAGCCCAGCCGGCGACGCGTCTGAACAGGCAACGAGCCCGGGGTGTCGGACGGGAGGACGCGGCGGCGGGAGGCGGTGGTCACGGCCTAGCCCCCGACGATCTGCTTGAGGATCTCGACGGCGACCGGCGCGAGCGCGGCCAGCCCATAGCCGTAGCCGGCGTTACGGAAGGAGTCCTTGGCCTTGCCGACCTCGCTCGGATCGCCGTTGGCGATCATGTAACGCACGCCGCCGATCGAGAGAAACACCGTCGCCAGCAACGCCAGAATTCCCATGATCCAGTTGCGGGTGTTGTTCAGGACCGTGTCCAGGTCAGGCGCCACCGGCACCCCGGGGTCAGGTACCTGAGCGAGGGCCGCCGCGTCGCCGATGAGGACGAACACCCCCACGACAGCGACGAGCACGACCGCCCGACGCCATCCGAACCGCCGGGCCGGATGGCGCTGGGCGCGGAGCTGGGGTGGCGGGGCCGGGCTCATGCCAGCGCCCTCGCGACCGCACGTGCCGGCTCGTCGGTCGGCGGGAGGGAACCGGCGAAACCGGCCGGTGGATGTGGCCGGCGTGAGGGCTCGCCGGCCGGCGGGCGCGGCGCCTGGCTGGGGGCGGCCGGGCCGGTGAGGTGGTGGAGGAGGCGCCGTTCGGCCCGTTCGCGCAGCCGGGAGGCCTGGCGGGGCGCTGTGGCGTGGCGGGCTGCCCAGGCGCTGATCGGGAGGTCGTCCAGGCGGGTCGCGGCGATCAGGTCGGCTTCGGCGTCGGTCAGGACGCCGGCGGCGACCGCGTCCGTCAGGACCTGTTCGGGACCGGACTGGACCGTCTCGGACTGGACCGTCTCGGCTGCGGCGACGGTCTGGAACAGGTCCAGGTCGGGACGCGGGGCCTCCCGCTGCTGGACGGTTAGCGCCAGCCCGGCGCGGTAGGCGGCCCAGCGCAGCCGCACCGCGATCCGCGGCAGGTCCAGGCGCACCGTGGCCGCCGCTTCGAGGAACCCAGTGAGCACCTCGGCCTGCACGTCCGCCCGATCGAGGTCGCTGTAGCCGCCGAGCCGGGCGCAGACCGCGTGCAGAGCGGGCAGTGCCATCCCGGCCGCGCCCACGGTCCACGGGCCGCCGTAACGCCGGGAGCGGCGGATCACCACCGCCCACACGGCGTCGCGAACGGCCTGCGGGCAGGAGCCGGCCAGCAGCAGGTCACGCAGCTCGTCCAACGCCACCATCCGCGGCGGCAGACCCGCCACCACCGACCCGTCCAGCGCCAACGGCGCCGGCCCGGCCACCAGCAGGCCGAAGCAGTCCCGCAAGGTCGCCAACGGCAACGCGGATACACCGCGACCGGCCGGTCGGACGGGAAAGGAAGACATTCCGTCGGGCATTACCGCCGTCCTTCACTGTCACTGAAATTCGGACAGCCCCAAGGAAGCCATACCGTGCCCAGAAAAAAGCCAGAACGATCTACCGGAGAATGCACAGAAAAGATCGCTGGCACCCAGAAGAAGCACAGTGATCTTTATTCGGCACTCTTGCCTGCCTCAGAGTCGGGGCGGCGCCAGCGGTAGCCCGAGCCTGCACAGCAGGGCCTCGACCTGCGATGCTGTGCATCTGACGAAGATCGCTGGGCATCACTACTGGACTGGCGGCCGGCAGACGGCGACGCCAGCGAGAAAAATCTTGAAAAAGATTCGAGCACCCTTTCCGGACACCACCCAGCGATCTGCCAGCGATCAATAGTTCGGTCGGACCAGGCCCCGCCCAGCGAGAAAAATCTTGGAAGAATTCGCCGGGCTGGTGTCCGAGACATGCCCAGCAGACGGTCTCCTTCTACGACCGCGGAAACACGCCCGTCGTGAAAGGCAGGACCATCAGTGCCTACCTCATCCGAATCCGACCGCAACACGATGCCGGTCGTCCCGGCGGGCCGGCCGGCGACCGTCTGGCCGTGCCCGCCAGCCACACCCGACCAGACCTCGGCCGGCTGGCTTCCGGCCGCCGTCGAACGCCTCGTCGTCACCGTCAGCCGCCCCGACGACCCGGTCCTGCTGCTGACCGAGCCACTCCCCGGTCAGCCCGACCGGCCGGCCGTGCCGGGCGACGGCGAGCTGGACGACGAACTCGCCGCCTGTGCCGGGACCGTCGCCCGACTCGGCCGGCGCGTCCAGGTCCGGACCGCGCCCGCCGACGCGTCGCCGCTACGGTCCGGGTCGAGGTCCGGGCTGGGCCGTGTGGCCGGTCCCGGTCCGGACCCCGACCGCTCCCTGCTGGTTGTCACGGTCGTGGAACCGACCCGGATCGGTTGGTTCACCCGGATCGACTGGGGCGGTCTGCTGGCCGACAGCGGCACGCTCGCCGTCGTCAGCCACTGCGACAGCTTCGGCGGCTGGCTGATCGACCCCACCGTCGAACTGGCCCTCGCGGCGGACCGCAGCGGTCTCGTGCTGCTCGATCGGATCGTCCTGCTGGAGATCCCTCTGAGCCAGCTCGACCGGCCCGTCACGTCCATCCCTGCCGGGGTGGTCGCCCAGCGGGTGCATTCCGACCTGCTGCTGTTCACGGCTGTGAACGCGCTGATGCCGCCGGCGTGGGGCGCGGCCTGATGACCGGCGAGGTCGAGACGTGGCGCTGCGACGCGCGGTGGGCGACGGTCTGGCCGACCGGCCGGCACACCACCCCGCAGACCGGCGGACCCACAGCCGTGTCGTCCTCCCCGCACGGGGACGCGACGGTGTCAGCAGCGGTCGCTGCCCACGCGATCGCGGTCTACAGCCGGCCCGGGGACGTGGTCTGCGACCCGGACTGCGGGCCGGGAGCCGTCGTGGCCGAAGCCGTCCACGCCCGCCGCCACGCCATCGGCATCACCACCAGCCCCGGCTGGTGGGAGACTGCCCGCGCCGCGCTCACCCTGGCGAAGGCCCGCGGCGCCCGCGGCGACGGAATGATCCTCGACGCACTGCCCGACCGTGAGTCCTGGACCGGACTCGGACCGGTCGACCTCGTCCTGACCGCAATCGGACCACCCGACCCCGCCAGTCCAGCCGGTGCCCGGGTGCAGGACCGGTTGACCGCCTACCGAGAGCTAACCCGGCCCGGCGGACACCTCGTCGTCATCACCGGCTACCACGTCAGCGGCGGGCTGGACCTGGCCAGCCAGGTCACTGTGGCCGGACGGCAGGTGGGCTGGCAGCCGGTCCAGCGCGCGGTCGCGCTCACCGCCGTCCCCTACACCCGCATCCTCGGCGCGCACCGCTCGCCCAGCCAAGCCCGCGCCTACCCCGCCCACCAGGACGTGATCATCTTCCGCGTCGACCACGGCCGAGCACGAACGTCCAGCCCGGCCGACGGCACGCGACGCGCCACCGCGGACCACCTGGATGCCTAACCCGCCCGCCGGTCCCACACGTGCCGCGGTAACGGCCCCCCTTTACTTCACGCTCGCCGTCTCTGGCTGGAGCCCCCATGTCTGACCTGCTGCCCATCCCCGTACTGCCGCCCGCCCCGGCCAAGCCCGAGCAGCAGCCCGGCCGGTGGTGGCGACTCACCCACCCCCGCGCCGCACGAGCCACGCGGCAGGCACGCCTGCTCGCAGACCATCACGCCTGGACCACCGAACTCGCCCGCGCCGCCCAGATCGACCTCGTCCGCGCCGGCTTCCACCTCGGCCCCGTCCCCCTCGGCTACCGCCCCCGCCGCATCACCGAACTCGGCACCGACGGACGGGTCCGCCAGGGCATCCGCCTCGCCGTCGCCCCCGGCCCCGCCCACGTCATCGCACTCATCTACCGGTGGCGCGTCGAGGACGAACTCAGCCCCCGCGCCATCGCCACCCGCCTCCGCGTCGTCCACAACGACCTTCTCGCCCCCCTGGTGAACCCCGCCACCAAGCGGCCCTGGCAGCTGACCTCCACCAACGTCGCCCGCGTCCTGGCCAACCCCGTCTACACCGGCGCCACCGTCTGGGGCCGCACCCACGCCGGCAAGCCCGTCCCACCCGAACACTGGGTCGTCTGCCCGTACGCCCACCAGCCGATCATCGACGGGCGCACGTTCTTCCGCGCCCAGCTTCTTGCCACCCCCGAAACCGCGATCATCAGTCCGCACCTGCCGCCCTGGGAGTTCTCCACCCCTCCCGGAAGCAGCCCGGGAACCGGCGGCGGGCACCAGGGGGCGACCGCGTGACATCCCCGCAGCACTTTCACCGATCTCCCGCGTGCGGCATGTCGGCCTGCGCGCAGGAGACGTCGGCCGGGCGGGAGGTCCCGCCGCGGCGACGCACACTCTCTGAGCGGCGTGCATGGATAGGGCAGGTGGGCCCGTTCCATGGCAGTCGCGGATGGAACATCGAGTCCTCGGTTCACGGCGGTCATTGCGTACCCATCCGAATTCCGGTCCATCCTCGTCGGCCGGCGGTGACGCATCGGTGAAGGGCGATCCGAACGACAGTCGAGGACCCAGGAAGCGCGCACCGGCCGAATCATCTGAGGGCTTTTCATCGGCTACCGGAGAACAGTTCCGCAAGGCGATGTCCGCCCTCACCGAAATCGCCGTACAGTGGGAAAAGGGCGACAACACCGGCAACGGTTCTAGCGCAGCGAAGATGCTCCTGACGACCTCTGAAGCGGCTGCGGTTCTCGGTATAGGCCGGACGAGTCTTTACGAACTGATCCGGTCCGGAAAGCTCGACACCATCAAGATCGGCCGCCGGCGACTGATTCCCGCGACCGCAATACCAAAGTTGATCACGACCCTCATCGAGGAATCGGAGGACCCATGACCAAGGACCCGAATCGCAAGCGCGCTAAGCGGGCAAACGGACAGGGCTCGATCTACCAGCGTGAGAGCGACGGGATGTGGGTGGGCGCGGCGTACGTCCTCATGCCGGACGGGACGCAGCGCCGCAGGCCGGTGTACGGGAAGACCTCTGACATCGTCCGCGCGAAGCTCACGAAGATCCAGGCCAGTTCGGACCAGGGAATCCCCGCCGAGGCCACCGGGTGGACGATGGAACGTTTCCTCACCTACTGGCTGAGCGACATCGTGACACCGGCGTGCAAGCCGCGCACCGTCCAGGGATATGAGGTCATCGTCCGCACGTATCTCATCCCGCAGATCGGCAAGAAGCGGCTGAACAAGCTGACCGGGATCGACGTGCGGAACCTCCTCAAGCGGGTCACGAACACCTGTCTGTGCTGCCTGCACGGCACCGACAAGCGCCGTCCCGAGGAGCAGCGCCGTTGCTGCGCGGTCGACCGCTGCTGCCAGCAGGCGCCGTCGGCCCGGCTTATCCAGCAGGTTCACAGCGTGCTGCGCAATGCCCTGTCCGCGGCGATGCGGGAGGAGCTCGTGGGCCGCAATGTCGCGAAGCTCGCCACCGTGGCGGGGCCGGTCTACAAGGTGCATCGTGGGCTCAACGCCGACCAGGCCAGCCACCTGCTCAAGCTGGCCGCCGGTGAGCGCCTGCATGCCCTCTACGTCCTCGCGCTGTACCTGGGGCTGCGCCGCGGGGAGATCCTAGGTCTGCGCTGGGAGGACATCGACTTCGCCGAGGGCACTCTCACCGTCCGGCATTCCCTGCAGCGGGTCGGTGGCCGGCTGACCCTCGTCACGCCGAAGACCAAGAACTCGGAGCGGACGCTGCCCCTGTTGGAGCTGATCGCGACCGTCCTGGAGGAGCACCGGGCCCGGCAGCAGGCCGAACGTGAGGCGGCCGGCGAGGACTGGCAGGACACCGGCCTGGTGTTCACCAGCACGGTCGGGACCCCGTTCGAGCCGGACAACCTGCGCCGCAGCTGGGAGCCTCTGCGGGTGGCCCTGGGACTGGAGGATCTTCGTTTCCACGACATCCGCCACACCTGCGTGACCCTGCTGCTGAACGCCAAGGTGCCCCCGCACATCGTTCGCGAGATCGCGGGGCACGCCAAGGTCGACGTTACGATGGAGATCTACGCCCATGCCTCGTTGGAGGACAAGCGTGCGGCGCTGCAGAAGCTGGTCGAGCGGCTGGCCTGATGTGTGCGCCGACGGCCGTCCACGTACGCCAGCGTGCGGGGCTGTTGCTACACCCGTTGCTACATAACGATCTCCATGAGACCGCTAGGAGCCGAGTTGCGAAGCGAATCCCCTGATCAGAGGTGGTGGGCAGGGGCGGGGTCGAACCGCCGACCTTCCGCTTTTCAGGCGGACGCTCGTACCGACTGAGCTACCTGCCCATATCTTGCTCTGTGTTGCCGATAACGCGGTCCCGACGGGATTCGAACCCGCGACCTCCGCCTTGACAGGGCGGCGTGAACTCCAGACTTCACCACGGGACCATGTGTCTATCTTCAGTTGTCGCTCTGGCCATCCTGAGTGGTCGTGCTACTCGCAGTGGACCAAGCCGGCTGGTCGTGCCCGGCTGCTCAGGAACTGGAGGTCATGCTACAGGACGATGCGACCCATCCGGGCTGTGGGGGGCAGGAAGTTTTCCTCGATACATGATCGATCGGCCCGCCATGATCCTCGGTACGCACAGGGCCCCGGGCGAGGCCGCTCGCGGCCGCCCTCAGACGGGTCCATCGCGGCGCCTTCCCTCCAGCGGACTCCAGCCGGCGCGCCTGTCCGGCCTGGTCTCGAGGAGTCGAAGACCATGGCGGATCATCCGCGGAGCGCGTCCTTGATCCCGTGGACGCCCGCTCCCGTGTGCGCGGTGGCGTAGCAGGCGCCCGTGGCCGAGCCCGGGTCCAAGGACGGCGGTCTCCGGCCGAGCGGCGGATGCCCTGTCGTCTAGGTGACTGGTGTGCGGTCAAAGTCCGCGATAGACCACAATCGGTGAGGTTGCCCGATCGGCCCACTGCCCCGGAGACGGGTGAGGTCATGACATCCGAGCGTTCGGAGCGCGGCGGACCGCACGGTTCCGGTGAGGGTTCGCCGGGCGCCGCGGCCCGGCCGGACCAGCGGACCCCTCGGACGGCGGCCGGGAACGCGGCGGAGATGCGTACGCCGCCGCTGGTCGAGTCCCAGGCGGCGCCCACCCAGATCATCGACGGATACCCGTCGAAGCCACCGGCCGGCGTCCCGCCGGCCGGTGCGTACTCGACGGCCTGCCCGTACCCGGGGCTGCGCGGCTTCGACGAGTCGAGTGAGCAGTGGTTCTTCGGGCGTGAGCGGATGGTCGCCGACCTGGTGGCGAGGGTTTCCTCGGAGGCGTCGAGGGTGGGGCCGCTGGTGCTCGTCGGCGCTTCGGGGTCGGGGAAGTCGTCACTGCTGCGTGCCGGGCTCCTGCCCGCCCTCGCGCGCGGAGCGCTTCCCGGCTCGCGTGACTGGCCACGGCTGGTGATGACACCGGGCGAGCACCCGCTCGAGGCGCTCGTCCAGCGTGTCGTCGAGGCGACCGGGATGCCGACGATGGCGCGGATGCTGGGTGACAGCCTGCGCCGGGAGCCGGAGCGGCTCAACGAGATCGTCCGTGAGCTGCTCGCCGCGCGCGCCACGCCTCGGTCTGCCCCAGAGGACGGCGAGACCACGATCCGCCGCGGCCCACGAAACGACGCCACCACGCTCTACAGGCCAGGCAACCCTCGCGAGCCAGCCGATCCTCGCGAGCCAGCCGATCCTCGCGAGCCAGCCGATCCTCGCGAGCCGCGGATGGTGATCGCGGTCGACCAGTTCGAGGAGGTTTTCACGCTCTGCGCGGACCAGGCCGAGCGGGAGGCCTTCGTCCGGGCCCTGTGCGCGACCGCGGCGGGCAGTGCGGTCGTCGTGATCGGCCTGCGGGCGGACTTCTACGGGGCGTGCGCCTCCTTCCCCGAGCTCGTCGAGGTCCTGCAGGTCAATCAGGTGGTGGTCGGGCCTATGGCGGCCGCCGACATCCGCGAGATCGTGGTGAATCCGGCTCGTGCCGCAGGTGGGGACGTCGAGCCCGGGCTTGTCGGGCTCGTCCTGCGCGATCTCGGCGCCGCCGCCGGCACGGGGATCACCGGAAGCGACCAGGGCACCGGCCACGGCAGCGGTCGCAGCCCCGAGCTCGTCTCCAACCTCAGCTCCGGGTTCGTGGCTGATCCGGGCTCGCTGCCACTGCTCGCCCACGCGCTGCGCGCGACCTGGTTCGCCCGTGCGGGCGAGGCGCTCACCGTCGCCGATTATCTGCGCGTCGGCGGGCTGACCGGGGCCATCGCCCAGACCGCCGAGGCGGCCTACACGAGTCTGGACGGGGCCGCCCAGCAGGCCGTCCGACCGCTACTGATGCGCATGATCCGGCTTGGTGAGAACGGCGCGGACACCCGGCGGCGGGTGCGGCGGGCAACGCTGCTCGCGGAGGTGCCGGGGCCGGAGTCGGCGACCGTCCTGGATGCGCTGGTAGCCGCGCGTCTCGTCGAGGCCGATGCCGACGGGGATCAGGACGGTCTGCAGATCGCGCACGAGGCGTTGCTGCGTTCCTGGCCACGGCTGCGCGAGTGGATGGACATGGACCGCGCCGGCGCCGTGGCGTTGCAGCAGCTGCGCGACGCCGCTGAGGTGTGGGAGCGGGGCGGGCGGGATCCGTCCTACCTTTTCGCCGGTTCGCGTCTCGCCGCGGCCCGCGACTGGATGGACGACGACCTGGACGTCGATGCGACGACCAGGCAGTTCTTCGACGAGAGTGTCCGCGCGGAGGCCGAGCAGCAGCGGGCGGCGGCGCGTCGGGCCCGTAGGCTGCGCCAGCTCGCGGCGGCGCTGGCCGTCCTGCTGCTCGTCGCCGCGTCGCTGGCGGGTCTGACGTTCCAGCAGAGCACCTCGTCGGGGCGGGCTCGGGACCGGGCGCTCTCGCAGCGGATCGCGACGCAGGCGGAGGCCGCCCGACGGGACAATCCGGCGCTGGCAGCCCAGCTCAGCCTGGTCGCGCTGCGCACGGCGGACACGCCGGAGGCACGCGGGGCCGTCCTGTCGTCGTTCAACGGCGGCAGCGGGGTGCCCACGCGGTACCAGGCGCACACCAAGTCGGTCGGCACGGTGGCCTACAGCCGGGACGGTCGCCTGCTGGCGACGGGCAGCGACGACTGGACGGCCGCGGTCTGGGACGCGACCGATCCGCGGCGGCTCACGCCACTCGCACGCATCCCGGACGAACGTGGTGGCGGGCATGGCAGGGCGGTGAAGGCGGTGGCCTTCAACCGGGATGGGACGGTGCTGGCGACCGGCGGCGCCGACGGGCTGGCCAAGCTGTGGGACATCACCGACCGGGCCAGGCCGCGTCTGCTGGCGACCCTGCCGAAGGCGGATTCGGAGGTCTACGGCCTGGCGTTCGACCCGACGTCTGATCGTCTCGCCGTCGGTGGCTACGGGAAGTCGGCGTTCATCTACGACCTCTCGGATCCGGCGCGCCCGGTGAAGGAGGGGCAGCTCTTCCTGCACCTGGCGCAGGTGGTGGCGCTGGAGTTCAGCCCGGACGGCGCGTTCCTGATCGCCGGGGACGAGGGTGGTTCCGCCCTGCTGTGGTCGGTCGATGATCCGAGCGGTCCGCGGCCACTCAAGGTGCTCGTCGAGGACGGCGGCCCGAGCGCGGACGGCGCGGGCCCGATCCGGTCGGTCACCTTCGGCGGCGACGGCCACACGGTCTACACCGCCGGGAACGGCGGCTACGTCCGCAAGTTCTCCGGGCCGGATCTGCCGCGTCTGGAGTACGACGGCCGGGCGGGCAGCGGGGACGCGCCGATCACCGGCCTCGCCGTGGACCCGGTCAGCGGCCTGGTCGGCGTGGGCGGGTTCCGGTACGTCGGAGTTCCGATTTTCGATGTGGACGTCGACCAGTACAGCCTGACCTTCCTCGACGAGGGCGCCACGGTCTGGGATGTGGCCTTCAGCCCGGACGGCCGCCGGCTCGCGTCGGTCTCGGTGGACGGCTCGCTGCGGATCTGGGAGATGCCCGGCCCGGCGCTGATCGGGCGCGACGGCACGCAGGAGGACGCCGTCGTGAACCCGGTCACCGGCATCGTGGCGATCACCACCGACAAGGCGGTCGAGCTGTGGGACGTCGATGATCCCTACGCGCCCCGCCGGCTGCACGTGCTCACCGACGTGACCGTGGACGAGTTCGACCCGACGGGCTCGTCGGCCTTCAGCCCGGACGGGAACGTGCTTGCCGTGGGCACGGGCAAGAACATCGTCTTCTACGACGTCCGCGACCCCGCGAAGCCGTCCCGGATCTCGGACGTGCCGGGGCCGGCCGGGGGCACCGCGGAGCTGTTGTTCAGCCCGGACGGGAGGACCCTGGTGCTCGGCGGGCTGAACTCCCCGCCGGAACCGGCGTTCCAGGCCAGGGTCGAGACCTGGGACGTCACCGATCTCTCCCGGCCGCGGCGGCTCGCGTCGCTGATCGCGCACCGCTCGTCCGTCCGTGACCTGAGTTTCTCCCCGGACGGCCGAATCCTGGTGAGTGCGGCCGAACGCTCGGTGAAGCTCTGGGACGTGACGGACCCGCGTCGGCTCCGGCTGGTCTCGGAGCTGCCCGAGTTCCCGGGCGGGGTCTGGGAGGTGCGCTTCTCCCCCGACGGCAGGACGCTCGCGGCCGGCGGGGCGAACCCGTTCGCGACGCTGTGGGACGTGACCCGCCTGGACGCGCCGCGCCAGATCGCGGACCTGCCGGGCCATTCGACGTCCGTGACCAGCGTCGCGTTCAGCCCGGACGGCACGCAGCTCGCCACCGGCAGCAACGACAACACCGTGCAGGTCTGGGACGTTACGGAACGCGACTCCCCGACGCTCATCGAGAAGCTCGCGCGCTCGGCCGGCAGTGAGGCCGGTATCGGGGAGATCCTCTACACCCTGGACGGCAAGAAGCTGGTCGGTGTGATCTTCACCGTGCCCGCGGTGGTGTGGGACCTTGATGTCGACCGGGTGCGGGCCCGGATCTGCGAGCGGGCGGGGGTGGGCATCACGGCCGCGGAGTGGCGCCGTTTCCTACCGGATCTGCCCTACGATCCGGTCTGTGGGTGATTGTTCCGCCGCCTCGGCGGCGTCGGCGGCCAGTCTGATGTGATCGTCGACCGCGCGCACATCGAGGCGGCGCTGCCCGGCTACGAGGTCGGCGACCTGATCGGGACGGGCGGGTTCGGCCTGGTGTTCGCCGCCCGGCACGTCCGGCTCGAGCGGCCGGCCGCGATCAAGATCCTGGTGCCGGAGATGGCCGACTCCGAGTCGGAGCTCGGGGTGGGCCGGGAGGTCTTCGCCGCGGAGGCGCGCCTGCTCGCCCGGCTCGCGCATCCGCACATCGTCCGCGTCTTCGACTACGTCGAACGGCGCGACCTCTGCATGATCGTCATGGAGCTCTGCGCCGGCGGGACGCTGCGCGCCCGCGCCTCGCGCGGGCTGGCGATGGCGGAGGTGGTCGCGTTCGGCCTGGCGATGGCCACCGCGCTGGACGCGGCGCACCGCAGCCAGGTGATCCACCGCGACATCAAGCCCGACAACGTGCTCTTCACCTCCGACCACACCCTGAAGATCACGGACTTCGGCATCGCGAAGATCGTCGAGACGACGACGGGCCGCGGCAACACGATCGTCGGCACACCCGTCTACATGGCGCCAGAGCAGTTCACCGGGGCCCCGCTGCGGCCGGCGACCGACCTGTACGCGCTCGGGACGGTCCTCTACGAGCTGCTGTCGGGGCAGACACCGTTCTCCCGCCGGCTCTCCCCCGTAGAGCTCGCGGAGCAGCACCTGCGCGGCTTCCGGCCGCCGCCACCCGGATCGACGCCGCCGGCGATCGGCGGGGTCGTGGTACGGGCGCTCGACCCCGACCCGGCGCGACGCCAGCAGAGCGCGCTCGACTTCGCGCTCGAGCTCGCCGCCGCGGCCGCGCGGGATTTCGGCCCCGGCTGGCTGTCGGCCTGCCCCGTCCCGGTCCATCTGCCGGACGTCGTCCTCATCGCCGCGACCGCGTCGACTCAGGCCGGACCCGCGTCAGCGCACGCCGGACCGGCGTCAGCGCACGCTGGACCGGCGTCAGCACACGCTGGACCGGCGTCAGCACAGGCCGGACCCGACACCGTCGCACCCGCCGACACCGTCGCACCCGCCGACGCAACCGCCCCCACCGAGGGCCCCGTCCTTCTACCCAGGGGCCGGGACACCACGGCGGGCCGGGAAACCAGCACCGCGGACTCACCCCTCACCCGGCGCCAAGGCCTGCTGCGGCGGTGGGCGGGACGGCGCTCGCCCCGTGACGAGCAACCCGCGACCGGCCCGCCGGGGCGGGACGGCCGTCCCGCCCCGGCGGGCCGCGCCGTCGTGCACCTGCGAGTGGAGAGCCCGTTCGCGCTGGCGGTCGCCCCGGACGGCGCACTGTACGTCTCACAACCGCTGGCGCACCGGGTCCTGCGCGTCGACGCCGCGGACGCCGCACCCGGCACGACCAAAGGCGGAACCCCCCGGCCGACAGCATCCCGGGTGACGGCGTTCCAGGTAACGGCGTCCCAGACCGTGGTGGCCGGGACGGGCAAGGCCGGGCGGGCCGGGGACGGCGGCCCCGCCACCGCCGCGGAGCTGGACAATCCAGCCGGCCTCGCGGTGACCGAGGACGGCGCCCTGCTGATCGCGGACTGCTTCAACGACCGCATCCGCCGGGTCGACCCGGACGGGACGATCACCACCGTGCCGACGCCCGCAGCGCTGCGCCGGCCACGCGCGGTGACGACCGGCCCCGGCGGCGTCCTCCTCGTCGCGGACACCGACAGCCACCGGGTCTGGCGGCTCGGGCCGGGTGAGACGGCACGGGTGATCGCCGGCACCGCCGAACCGGGTTACTCCGGCGACGGCGGGCCGGCCACGCGGGCCGCGATCGGACGTCCACAGTCTCTCGCGGTGGACGGCGCGGGGCGCCTGCTCATCGCCGACCCGGACCAGCGGCGGATCCGGCGCGTCGACCACGCGGGACGCATCGGGACCATGGCCGGCACGGCGTACGGCGGTCGGCCCGCGGCCGATGGCGCACCGGCGACCGGCACCGACGTGGGCACCCCGACTGGGCTCGCGGTCGGGCCTGACGGCACCGTCTACCTGGCTGATCCCGCCGGGGACCGGGTGCTGGCGATCCACCCGGACGGCAGGGTCGCCGTCGCCGCGGCGCGGTCGGGCGAGGTGCCCGTGCTCGATCCGAAGCAGGTCGCCGTGGGTCCCGACGGGACGCTTTACATCGCTCAGCCGGGCCGGCACCGGATAACCGCTGTGGCCCCTGCGTACCTCCCGCGCTTCTGACTGTCTCGCAGGGGCACACGTGGGACCACGGGGGTTCTCCTTTCACCCCACCGCGGAACGGAGCAAGATGAGGCGCCGTGGGGGAGTCCGTCACCAGAAGTACCTATTCGAGCACTCAAATAGCATTTTATGCGGCGAGATACGAGGTCATACGGACGATTCACGTTCGGATGACACTCGTACACGCGCCTGAGAGCCGGGCACCCGCCACGGCGCGGCCGCCCCTGGGCCCGGACCACAGCCCGTGAACGGCTTGGCCACGGCGGCCCTGGCCAACGCCGCGACGACGGCCGCCTACCTCGCGATCTGCCTGTCGATCGCGCGTGGCCTGTGGCGGTCGGGCCAGTGGCGCAACAACCCGCTCGGCCTGGCCACCGCCGCCATCTTCTTCACCTGCGCGATCGGGCACGGCTCGCACATCCTCCAACTCACGCACGCCACCGGCCCGGCCGCACACGGTGGGCACAGCGGCAGCGGGCATGGTGGCGGCGGGCCCGCGGGGCCGGCCGGCCGCACTCTGGTCGACGTCCAGTTCCTCACCACCACCTGGGACGTCGTCACTGCAACCGTCGGCATCTGGTACTGGACGCTACGGAGTCGCTTCCCGGCACTCGTTCGCGGTACCGCCCTCTTCGAGGATCTTCGCCTGCGAGAGGCCACACAGCAGACCCTGCGCGAAAGCGAGGAGCGCTACCGCGGCATCGTCGAGACGACGGCCGACGGCGTCGTCCTGCTCGGCCCGGACGGGCACATCACCTACCGCAACGCCCGGTTCGCCGCCATCGTCGGCGGGACACCGCTGGGCACCCGGTTCACGGACCTGGTGTCCGACACCGACCGCGCCGAGATCACGGCCGCGCTGGAGGCGGTGCGGGCCGGCGCCGTCCGCCGCCTCGAGACAGCACTGCGGCACTCCGACGCCCGCAAGGTCTGCGCCCAGGTCGCGCTCACCGCCCGGCTCGGGCCGGCCGGCACCGTCGACGGGACGCTCGCGATCGTCACCGACGTCACCGAGCAGAAGAACATCGAGGCCCAGCTGCGTCAGGCCCAGCGGCTCGACGCCCTCGGCCAGCTCGCCGGCGGCATCGCGCATGACTTCAACAACCTGCTCACCGTCATCGACGGCTATGCCACGCTCGTGCTGGCGCGCGGCGATCTCGACGAGGGCGTCCAGCGCGACCTGACCGCCGTACGGGACGCGGCCGCGCGCGCCACCGGCCTGACGAGCCAGCTCCTCGCCTTCTCGCGCACAGTCGACGTCCGCCCCGGGCCGGTCGACCTCAACGACCTGGTACGCGGGCTCGAGGAGATGCTGCGCCGCCTCATCCGCGAGGACATCGAGCTGGTCGTGATGCCCTCGGCGCGGCCCGCGATCGTGCGCGTCGACCGCGGGAAACTCGAGCAGGTTCTGGTCAACCTGGTCGTCAACAGCCGGGACGCGATGCCCGACGGCGGGCGGCTGTTCATCCGGGTGGTCGTCGACGACGTCGCCTCCGCGTCCCACCCCGACGTCCCACCGCGGCGGCTGGTGCGGCTGACCGTGGCCGACACCGGGCACGGCATGCCCGAGCACGTCCGCTCGCGCATCTTCGAGCCCTTCTTCACCACCAAGGACCCTGGCAAGGGAACCGGCCTCGGGCTGGCGACCGTGTACGGGATCGTGCGCCAGGCCGAGGGCACCATCGAGGTCGACTCCGTCCCGGGACTCGGCGCCACGTTCCGGGTCGGCCTCCCCGCGTTCGTCGAACCCACTCTCACCGAACCCACTCTCACCGAACCCGCGCTTACCGAACCCGCGCTCAACGACGCCCCGTTCACCGGACCCGGCGCCGCCGCACCTGGCCTCGCCGAATCTGGCCTCGCCGGACCCGGCATCACCGCCCCCGGCATCACCGCAGTCGGTCTCCGCGACCCCGGCCGACACGGGCCCGGTCTCCCGTCGGCCGGCGCTGTCGCCACGACAGCCGGCGGAGCGGTCGAGGACCACGCCCGGGGCGACACCGGCGCCGACCTGAGCGGCTGGCCGCGCGGCGCGGTCAGGACGAACCGCCCCGCCCCGGTAGGTGCGCCGGAGCGATCAGCCGCGCCGAACGACCGGTACCGGCCAGACGCCGCCCGGCACGCCTGGAGTTGCACGACCATCCTGCTCGCCGAGGACGACGACGCCGTCCGCCGCCTGGCCGAGCGGGTGCTGCGCGGTGCCGGCTACCGGGTGGTGTGCGCGGCCGACGGCCGAGCGGCACGGACGCTCGCCCGCCGGCTGACCTCCGTCGATCTACTCGTCACGGACGTGATCATGCCCGGCCGCAACGGCCGTCAGCTCGCCGAGGAACTGACCCGGATGTTCCCGGGCCTGCCCGTCGTCTTCACCTCCGCCTACAGCCGCGGGATGCTCGCCGACGGCGGTGGTGACCTCGGCGTGGCCTACCTGCCCAAGCCGTTCACCCCCACGAGCCTGACCGAGACCGTTCGCGCCGCGCTGGCCGCCCGTCGTCCCGCTACCCTCGCCCCCGCCGGACCGGTGCGGCTCCCCGCCCCGCCCGCGCCCCCGCGCGTGACCGGGGCACCGGCGGGCCGCCACCGCGACCGCCGGCCGCGTCGAGAGTCCTGACGACATCCACCCCGGCAACCCCGCCGGGACGTGAGGATGGAGGCGTGACCGACGAAGGAGCGGGCGACGACACCACGCCGGGCGGCGCCGTGGGTGACGGCGCCGTGGGCGACGGCACCATGCGGGACGGAACAGCACGGGAGCGGTCCGGCGGGCGGAGCGCAGCCGTGCCGGGCTTCCTCCCGAGCACCCACGCCTTCGGCTTCACCAACTCCTTCCCCCGCCAGCCCGTCCTGCGGATCCCGGTCGTGGGCCTCGGCACGGTGCCGATCGGAGACGCCAGCCGTGGCCTGTGCGGCGGGATGATCTACGCCGTCCGCGACATGTTCGAGTTCGGCGTAGCGCCTCCGGAGATCACCAGCCCACCGGCCGCCGGGACGGCCCTCTACCGCTACATCGTGCGCCGGCTCTTCGACAGCTTCGACATCCCGCGCGGGGTCTACCGCTACTACCGCCTGACCAGCGCGGCCGACACCGACCTGCCTCGCGGCCCGCTGACCCGCCCCGGCGTCGGGCGGATCAGCGTCGACCGGGAATGGCCGCGGATCCGCCTCGACCTGGATCGCGGTCTGCTCTGCCCGCTCGGCGTCATCACCGTCCACTCGGCCGACCCGCTGCGCCTCGGCCTCAATCACCAGGTCCTCGCCTACGCGTACGAGCAGCGCGGAAACCGGGTCAGGCTGCGGGTCTACGACCCGAACACACCCCGGGCGAGATCCGACGACGTCACACTGTCATTCGACATCACGCCGCCGCTCGAAGTCCCGTTCCCCCGCCCGGCGGCACCGCCGCACGGGACCACTCCGGGCATTCCGGCCACATCGGCCGCGCCGGTGGCCATCGAACACACGATCTCGATCGGCGGACGTCCGGTACGCGCGTTCTTCCGGTCGCGCTACCGCCGGGTCGACCCACGCCCCGCGCTCAGTCTGCCCTCAGGGCCCGCGGTTGCCCCGCCAAAGCCTCCGCCGGCATGATCGACGTCGCGTCCTCCGACCAGCGGTCGACGGCACGCGTTTGTCGGCGGAGCGGACGATCCCCTATGCTTGCCCTGTTCTGAAGCCCGGTGTTGTGGTGGATCATCCGCTGCCGCATCTCCGGTTCGCTGCCCCCATCGTCTAGCGGCCCAGGACGTCGCCCTTTCAAGGCGGTAGCACGGGTTCGAATCCCGTTGGGGGCACCAGAGAGTAGTAGATCGACTACCAAAAGTAAATATTTGGCGTGGTTGACGGAATCTAGGTAACGATACGAGGTCCACCAGCGTTTTTCGCCGCGCTCCGTGACTGTTCGTTCCTCTAACCCTGCTGCCGAGCATCACCACCCACCGACACACAAACCGGACTTCGACAGATCCCGGTCGGCTGGACAGGTGCAGCGCACCGTGCGGTTCAGTGACGGCTGTGGTCGGGGATCGCGGCGCCCTATCCTGTCCGGATGCGGGAATCCACGGCAAGTCACGAACGTCCAGCACGCGACTTCGAGCTGATCTGCGAAATCGAACCACCGACCCGACCCGACCTGACCCACGCCCGCCATCAGATCGGCGTCCTGAGCCCCGTCACCGACGCGTTCCTGATCCCCGACAACCACATCGGACGAGCGACCGTGTCGAGCATCGCCGTCGCCCACGAGGTGCAGACGATGGGAGGACGCAGCATCGCCTGCGTGAACTCCCGCGACCGTAACCTGCTCGGCTTCCGCCGCGACCTGCTCACCGCAGCGGCCTACGGCGTCGAGGAGTTCCTGTTCGTCCACGGCGACAAACCCACCGCCGGGAACCGGACCAGCGACCTGACCGTGCGCGCGATGATCGACGAGGCCCGCGCGGCCAGCGAGGATCCGGTCTTCGCCGACATGCCGGCGTTCCGGGTCGGAGCCGCCGCCGGTGTGCGGCCACTGCCCACATGGAAACGAGCGGCCGACTTCCTGTTCGTACAAGTCAGCTACTCGGTAGACGCTCTACTGCGCTGGCGCGACGCCCACCCGGTCGAACTGCCGGTCTACGCCGGCGTGATGGTCCTCGCGAGCGCCGGGATGGCCCGCCGCCTCGCCGCAACGATTCCCGACATCGACATCCCCGACGACCTTGTCCACGCGGTCGAACGAGACCGGACCGCCGGGGTCGAAACAGCCTGCGACCAGGTGCTACAGCTACGCGACAGCGGCGCCTTCGCCGGTGTGCACCTCGTACCGGTCAGCCGCTACCGCCAGGTCGCCACCCGACTCGAAGATCTTCTCTGACCCCCCCGGGCCTCCGGAGAGATCGTCCTTGGCGTTCACTCCTCCGAGATGCGAGCTCCACGCCGGCCGGTGCGGGGCTCGCTTACATCCTCCCCGTCACGTGAGGATCGACGGACGCGTCGACAGCCTCGACCCCCGATGGTTGAGGCGATGCATGGCGGTCAGCGCATGGTGCCATGCTTGAGAGCGGCCGGGGCGTGACATCGGAGCGACCGACAAACGGCGCGGGCCTTCTACGCCCGAAGGTCACGGCATGGGTCCGATCTATCCGTTCCATGACCGGCTACAGTGCGCTACCGGAAAAGTCTTTGGCGACACGGGCTGGTGAGGCGTCGGCATCGCCCAGGCGATGACCAAGGTCCGCCGACATGGGCGCGCATTGTGTGCGCGGATACTCCGGTACGCCGCGACACTCGCCGGCACTACCCGACAGCGAAAATGCCCTGACCGGGATTTAACGGCACTGCGCGGCATATGCCAGTACATTTCGATACGTAGTGTTTCGTCTTGTAATCGAGTGGACGAAGGTTCGAGCTCACCAGCCGGTTCCAGAGAGACGGCCCTGGCTCGGAGTCTTGGTGATGCTCGTGGCGCGTCGGTCCGTGGCAGGCTGTTGTAGGCGCATCATGGACACTGACCCCTTGCGGTCATCCTGGGATGCGGGTGAGGGCGCAGATGATCATCGTCTACGTCGAGCTTGTGGTCGTGGAAGCTGCGGGGTTCGCTGGTGCTGATCTTCTGGGTCCTGATGCGGTCGGCGAGGGTGTGGGCGGGGGCGGCGCCGAAGGTGTCGGGATGGCTGAAGACGTGCAGGCCGCGGGTGGCCATCTCGCCGCGGGTAGCGGACCGGTCGTGGTCGAACATGTTGATCAGGGTGCGCAGGAGCAGGTCGAGGTCCTTTGCGGTGACGCCGGTCTGGATGCCGCGGGGGGCGGAGTAGTGCAGGTGGGCCCGATACAGGCCGTAGGGGACGGTCCACTTGCCGCCCATCTCGGTGTGCTTGCCTTTGTCGATGTCGGCCTGATGACTCGGGTGATGGTGTGGTCGACGGGACGACGGGGGTCGATGGAACGGGCCATGCCGTTCTGGAGCGATCCGCGGATCTGTCCGAGCGAGCGGGTCTTGCCGGTGGACAGGACGGCGCCGAACAGGCGGACGTCGACGTAGCGGTTGGCGAGGTCTGCCTCCGGCGAGGACCATGCCTTTCAAGATCACGACGTGAGCGGCGAGCATGACTGTCACCGATCGCTCGGCACCGCGCGGGCCTTCTTCGTCGACCGGGTTGGCATCGACCCCGCCGACGGGACTTCAGAGGCACGGACCGGCAGTTCCCAACCGCGCTGGCCCGCACATCATCCGGCCGCGGATTGGCACCACACGACATCTACCGCGGAGGGCATCCGCAGCTGCGGTTAGACCGGATTTGGCCGCCATCGGTTTGGGATTGGCCTCGCGGGACGACCACGACACGCCATATGCCCGTGCGGCCTGACACCTCGGGAGGCGCGTGGCTCGGGTCCGCGTCGCTGCGTAAGGATTTCCCTCGTACGAATCGGACCGATCTCTCCCATGTCCCAAGGAGGCTCCCTTGACCGACACGAACACTTACGCGTACGTCGACGCTGACACCCTCGACGTCCGGATCATCCGTGGTGAGGCTGACACGGAAGGCACCATCGTCGGCCGCCTCGACGCCGCCGACCTCCCCGCCCTCAGCGAGGCCGCCGACAAGCTGCTCGCGACCCTCGACGTCCGCCCCGTCAGCGACTGGCGCGATGTTGAGGGTGGCCTGTTCGCCGTCGTCGAGGAGACCGCGGCGGTGCCGACGGCCGGCTGACCGGCGACCACGAGCGCCCCGGTCTGGGCCAGGCCGGGGTTTCTCTTTGCCCGGATAAGACGGTGGGGGCGGCGCGCGCGATCAGGCGGCGAGCGGGATTCTTCCACCTGGTAGGAGATGGGAAGTCGTGGACCACCCGTCCACCGACGCGCTCCTAATCGGCGGCCGGCTCTTCAGGCACTCGGCCCCGTCACCTGCGGCGCGGCCGCCGCCGAGGCGGCCAACCAGGTGCGGGCCGACCTCTTCCTGCTGGGCGTCACCGGCGTGCACTGCGAGGCCGGGCTGACCACCGGCGACGCCGACGAGGCGGCGATGAAACGCACCCTCGCCCGGCAGACCGCCGACACCTACGTGCTGGCGCTAGCCAGCAGCGAGAAGATCGGCACCGCATCGCCGTTCACCGTGCTGCCGGTCGCGTCGGTGAGCGGCCTCATCACCGACGCCACCGACGACCGCCCGGTCATCGCCGAGCTGCTTAAACAGGAACGACGATCCTGAAAGCTCGCTGACCGGTCCCGTCGGGCCGCCCACCCGTTCGACATTCGTGGAGCCGTTCCGAGGTCAGCGCTGCCGACGGCATCCCGCGGTACTCGGTCGTCACCACTGCGCGAACCCGCGAGTCGGAGTTCGTGCTGCGGGACTTCGACGTGATCGACAAGAGTGGCATGCGGGTGGCGGACGTGGCCGTCGAACGTCCGACCGTCCTGGCGGTCGGAACCGACGCCGACCGACCGGCCGACCAGTTCCGCGCAGGGGCCGCGCTCGGACGGCTGGTCCTGAGTGCGACGTCGCGTGGTGCTGCCGCCTCCCCGCTCGGCCAGGTCGTCGATGTCAGCTCGGCCCGTACCCTTGCCACGGTTCCCCTGGTCGGGCCCACGCCCGCCAGGGGACCCTCCCCACGGCGCCGAGTCTGGTCCGTGCCTGGGAGATCGCCCCAGCATTCGTGGGCTACGGCGACCTCTCATCCAGGGTGGACGGCTACGGCTGGATCCACAGTTTCTCGGGCAGCAGGGAACCGAGGCCGTACTGCGCGAGGCCGC